>JAFLCF010000165.1:5420-9789 GCA_017303735.1 Anaerolineae bacterium | reverse complement strand
AATTTCATTTGTGAAGGAGTAATAAATCCGCGTTGATTAGAGCGCAGGTCTTCCTCTGTAAATTCAAATAACATGCTGGGTCATCCGATCTGAAAGATAAATGGACATGTGCCTTTGGCTGGCATCTCATTTTTTTTCAATGTCGAAACATTCCGAGACAGAGCGTTCGCCAACAAAGTTGCGTCCATTGTACAGATTTCGGGGTGAGCATCAATCACCCGTGCGTACGGGCATCTACCAAACAACACACGAGGTCCGCTTGACCCCGCTTCCCAGCGTGCCTGATAATGCATTTCATTTAGTTTTTCGACCAACAATGCAAGCCGTCGATTCATGGATTGCCCCGCGAATTGACTTTCATCCAAGATGAGACTTGCCACCGCCTCCATACTTAACGTAGAACCTGCCACCGTTAAAACAGCCTCAGCCAATGCGGACAGATTATCTCCCAACGCCGCCTCTGATAGTGAATACACTTTCTCGGGTCTGCCTCTCCCCTCGCGGTTGTGGACAGCGGTCATCTCCACGCGCCCATCGGAACACAACACGGACAAGTGATGACGCACATTTGGCGCAGATAGCTTCAACGCACGCGCGATCTCGCGAGAAGAAGCAGAGCGAGTCTTTTTGAGGTGAGTGAGGATTTTTTGGCGGGAGGTTGTCATAATGCCTATACGCAAAGTTTCAGAGTAGAGAAATCTTCAGAAACTGAATCAAGTCTGAGTTAAGAGCGATGCGGGTGTGTCATCCGTTTAGAGTGATTATATTCACTTTTTTATTTATGTAAATATATTTTTGCATAATTCAATTGACGGTTTTCCATCCGGTGGCTATAATCCACACTATTGTGAAGGAAAACACCGCTGTGAAAAAGAACATCTATCTCATCCTCACTGTAATTGGATTTGTCCTTCCTTATTATTTTATTTTCAAATTTTATACCGCCAATGAAATGAGCACCGCCGCTGCCCTGGCGCAGTTGACCTCGCTGGATTGGGGCGCGTTACTTGCTGTTGACCTAACCATCTCCGTCTTTGCTGCGTGGACTTTCTTTTATAACGAAGCCAAACGATTGCAGATGAAGTATTGGTGGGCATACCCACTGGCGACTTTGATGGTCGGGCTTTCATTTGCATTACCGCTCTTTCTTTATTTTCGTGAACGACAGCTTGAACAATGAGTTTGCACTGGGACGCCACATTCGCCATTGCGATGGAATTGCGCCGCAGACATAAAGATGTAAACTTCGAAGAAGTGACCCTGCAACAGATATTAGATTGGACGCTTGAACTTTCGGAATTTGAGGATGATCCCGCGCTCGTAAACGACGACATCCTATACGCGATATACCAAGACTGGTACGAGGAGCACATCCATGGAAGAAAATAAGTACGAAGGCTTGAACCTGCCAAACTACAACATCCCCGAGGATATTCAGAACGTGGTATCGATCACCACGCTCGACCGCCTCTACAACTGGGGACGCCGCTGGTCGGTATGGCCCCTGATGTTTGGTCTGGCATGCTGCGCGATCGAAATGATCGCTGCACAAACTGCACGCTACGATATGGCGCGCTTTGGCATGGAAGTCATGCGCCCAACCCCGCGTCAGGCAGATATGATGCTGGTGTCTGGAACGGTCACCAAGAAAATGCTGCCGTCCATCATCCGCTTATATAACCAGATGCCCGAGCCAAAATATGTTGTGGCAATGGGCGCATGCGCATCGAGCGGTGGGCCTTTCAAAGAAGGCTATAACGTCGTTGCAGGTATTGATAAATTTTTACCCGTCGATGTCTACATCCCCGGCTGCCCCCCCACTCCGCAGGCATTGATCGCAGGCATGATCAAACTACAAGAGAAGATCGACAAGCAATCCATCAAGAAAGTACGTTGGTATGAAAAAGGCAAAGTGGATTCGAACTACGTGCCCATGCCCATCCTCGGACCCGACTTGATCGATGTGCGCCGCAGTGAAGAATTTAAAGCTGCTGCCGCGAAGAAGGAAGGTGTGGCATGACCGCTCCCGCCTCAACCCAGACTTTAGATTTGGTTGCCAGATTCCCAGACTCTGTCACCGCCGATATCCGCCCCGGGTTCTCGGGCTTTATCGTCAAAAAAGAAAACCTCGTCGAAGTTGCCACCGCCTTGCGCGATGAATTCAGCTTCGACCTGCTCTCTTCCGTCACCGGCGTGGACTATCTCGCCGAGAACAAAATGGAAGTGGTTTATCACCTCCACCGCACCACGGGCGGACCTGGCTTGGTCATCAAGACTCAGGTAGACCGTGTTGACCCTGTTGAAGTTCCCTCGCTTATCAATGTATGGGCTGGCGCGGATTTCCAGGAACGCGAAGCCTGGGATTTAATGGGCATCAAGTTCGTTGGGCACCCCGACCTGCGTCGCATTTTGATGTGGGAAGGCTTTGAAGGTCACCCGCTGCGCAAGGATTACAAGGAAGCTTTCTTTGAAGAAGAGGTGAAACCCTACAAGAGCCGCTGGCCCGAAGGTAATCATACCTACGCCGAGTTCAAGAATCCCTTCCGCGATAACGTCAAATTACCCGAGAATTTCAGCCTCGATAACTACCAGCCGCAGAACGAAGACCAGTTGTATTTCTCGCTCGAAAAATCCAGCATTAAGCACGATCCTGAGCGCGGACATGAATTAGGCGATCACATGGTTGTCAACATGGGTCCACATCATCCGTCTACTCATGGCGTCTTGCGTGTGGCTGTGGAACTCAACGGCGAGACCATCACCAGCCTCAAACCAGTGATGGGCTACCTACACCGCAACCACGATAAGATCGGCGAACGCAATACCTTTTTGCAGATCATGCCCTACACCGACCGCCTCGATTACTTCAACTCGATGGCAAATAACTTCGGCTATGCAGTCACTGTTGAAAAGTTGATGAAGATTCCCGTTGCTGAACGAGCGGAATACATCCGCGTTATTATGGCGGAGCTTAGCCGTATTCAGAACCACCTCATCTTCATTGGTATGCTCATCAATGACCTCGGATCGATGTACACGCCATCACTGTATGCCTTTGAAGAACGCGAATTGATCCTCGACATCTTCGAAGCTGTTTCTGGCGCACGCATGATGTGCAACTACTTCCGCTTTGGCGGTGTGGTGCGCGATATTCCCGAAGACGCCATGCAAAAGATCAAAGACTTGGTCCATGAACGCTTGCCAGCCAAGACCGATGAAATGGAACGTTTCCTCAATGAGAACGAAGTGTTGGTGGCTCGTTTAAAAGATGTGCATGTCCTCAATGCAGAAGAAGCCATTCGTCATTCGGTAACGGGACCCTGTCTCCGTGCAGCCGGTGTGCCGTACGATCTGCGCCGCGCCGACCCGTACTCGGTGTATGACCGCTTTGAATTCGATGTGGTCACCCGCCAAAATGGTGACATGTACGATAACTACCTGATCCGCTTCGATGAAATTCGCCAGTCACTGCGCATTTTGGAGCAGGCACTTAAACAAATTCCCGGCGGACCGATCAACTCGCAGAAACCACAGTATCAGGTTCGCGTCCCAGCAGGTGAGGCGTATGGTCGCGTGGAATCGCCGAAGGGTGAACTCGCCTACTATGTCGTCTCCAACGGCAAACCCAATCCCTATCGTTATCACGTCCGTGCCCCTTCGTTCGTCAACCTCACAGCCGTCGAAACGATGTGTAAAGGCGTAAAGATCGCCGACTTCGTTGCCCTGCTCGCGATGCTTGACATCGTGATGGGCGAAGTGGATAGATAACAGGAGAACCGATAACCATGTATGGAAAAGGCATACTAAAAGGATTGGGCGTTACCCTCAATCGCTTCATGGAAACCTACCTCGACGATATTTCGTGGTGGGTACGCGGCAAGAAACGCTACAACTCGCCGGAAGGCATCGCGCATCGTTCATCGAAAGATACACGCGGTATCTTTACTATTCAATATCCGGAAGAACAGCTGCTCCAGCCGGAAGAATTCCGCTACGTGCCCTTCCTTGTGTACGATGAGAAGGAAGAGGGCAAAAAGGAAATACGCTGTACCTCCTGCGGCATTTGTGCAAAGGTCTGTCCGCCGCAATGCATCTGGATCGTGCGCACCAATGACCCGAACACTGGCAAGCCTGTGCCCGAGCCGAAGGATTTCTTCATCGATATGGACATCTGCATGAACTGCGGTTTCTGCGCAGAATACTGTCCCTTCGATGCGATCAAGATGGATCACGATTTCGCCATCGCTTCGTACGAACGTAACGTGTACAACCTTGAGAAACTCTCTAAACCTGCTTCCTATTATGCCGAGATCCGCCCGCTGAACTACAACAAGGAAGAAGAAGCTCGCAAGGCAAAAGAAGCCGCCAA
>JAFLCF010000165.1:0-5320 GCA_017303735.1 Anaerolineae bacterium | reverse complement strand
ACAAAAGAAGCTGTACTCAAAGCTCTCGGCACGGTTCAAGAACCGGACCTCGGGCAGGATCTTGTGACACTCAATATGATCCGCAATTTGGAGATCACTGGAGACAAGGTCTCGTTTTCTGTGATGCTCACCACACCGGCTTGCCCGCTGAAAGGCAAGATCGAAGCAGACTGCCGTAATGCGCTCAAGACCGTTGAAGGCGTAAAAAGTGTGGATATCAAAATGGACTCGGATGTGCCGAATGATGGTCGCATGCGCGGGTTGGTCAATACGCCCATCCGTAACGCCATCGCCATCGGATCGGGCAAAGGCGGCGTCGGCAAATCGACGGTGTCGGTCAATGTGGCGGTGGCACTGGCGAAAGCTGGAGCGCGCGTTGGTTTGATGGATGCTGATATTTACGGACCCAACACCCCCACCATGCTGGGCGTGGAAAAACTCCCGCCTCCGAACGGACCACGCATCATCCCTGCCGAAGCGTATGGAGTGAAAATGGTCTCGATGGGTCTGCTCGTCAAACCAGGTCAGCCCCTCATCTGGCGTGGACCGATGCTCAACTCAGCCATCCGTCAATTTCTCGGCGATGTGGAATGGGGCGAATTGGATTACCTGATCGTTGACCTGCCCCCCGGAACCGGTGATGCGGCTCTTTCTCTCGCACAGGCTCTTCCTTTGAGTGGAGCTGTGATCGTGACCCTGCCGCAGTTGGTTTCGCTGGAAGATGCCGGACGTGGACTCAACATGTTCAAAACACTTGAAGTGCCGATCTTGGGTGTGGTGGAAAACATGTCTTATCTTGAAATGCCCGATGGCTCCAAAATGGACTTGTTCGGTGCAGGTGGCGGTGAGAAACTCGCCCAAAGCACCGAAACTGCATTCCTTGGTCAAATTCCCATTGACCAGAACGTGCGCATCGGTGGCGACACTGGCAAGCCTATTGTTGACGCCTATCCTGACTCTCCGGTTGCCAAAGCTTTGACAGAAATCGCCATGAAGATCGCACAAAAGGTTTCTGTAGCTGCGCTGGGAGCGAATAATTCCCTGCCAATTAATATTGTTGAGTAGTTTTTAGTTCGATAGCCAGATACATACAGCCTTCGGGAATTTCTCTGAAGGCTGTTTTCTTTCAGTGAGGTGCAAATGGAAAAACGAGCGTGGATTCGTGTGGTGCCTGAAACAGAAGCCGAGGGCGAGCTGGCAGAGTACTATAAACAGGAGTGGGATGAGGAAAAACAAGGTGTTGATAACATCCTTGCCGTACATTCGCTCAACCCGCCCACTCTGCGCGCCCATGCCGACCTGTATCATACGGTGATGCATGCGAAAAGTCCGCTGAGCCGCTCGGAGCGGGAGATGATCGCGGTGGTGGTGAGCGCCATCAACAAATGTCATTACTGAATTGTGCATCATTCGCGCGGTCTGCTGCGATTTACAAAGAACCCCGAATTGGTGCAAGCCATGAAAACAGATTACCGCACAGCTGAATTGAAGCCGCGTCAACGTGCGATGCTGGATTATGCCGACAAGCTCACCCGTACACCCTGGGATATGACCGAAGCAGATCTCGCTCCTCTGCGTGAAGCAGGCTGGGATGATCGTGCGATCTTAGATATTAACCAAACCACAGCCTATTATGCCTACGTCAACCGCGTGGCAGACGGCTTGGGCGTGGTGGTGGATGAGTACGCGAACCAGCCCGAAGACAGGTAGAGCCGCGGTACATCTTCTTGCAGTACACTTTAGCCGAAAAGGAGTTCGCCATGCGCATCCGTTCATCCATCCTCTTCATTCTATTGGCACTGATCCTAGTGTCATGCAATATGCCTGCCAAAGAAACGCCCATTGACATCAACCAATTAGCAACCTTTGCCGCACAGACTCAAACTGCTTCTGGAACCACGGTAGCAGATTTGACGGATGTGCCTGCCACGCCGATTGCCAGCACGGCAGAGACCGCCAGCGTTGGCAGCCCCAGCCCCACACAAACCGGCACGCCGTGTAACCGCGCATCTTTCGTGGGTGAAACGGTGCAAGATAACACCAACTTCATTGTGCAAAAGCCATTTACCAAAGTATGGCAACTTAAGAATGAAGGCACCTGCACGTGGACATCTGCGTATCAGCTGGTGTTCGACTCGGGCGAACGGATGGGTGGTGTGCTATCAAAGCCATTGACCACAGGCAGCGTTGCCCCCGGTGAGAAGGTTGAGATCAGTGTAGACCTGGTTGCCCCGGCACTGGCAGGGACGTATCGCGGCAATTGGAAGATCAAAGACGATAAAGGCGAAGTCTTCGCTCTCGCCAGCGGACCGTTTTGGGTGCAGATTGTTGCCAAGCGCGGCGGTGTGGTCGTTTGGTATGTGTTCAAACAAGGTGATAGTGCCCCACAGATCAGCGTGGCGCAGTATTTGCTCCGCCAGCATGGGTACACCAATCTGGTCGTAGACGGCACGCTTAATGCAGAGACGAATGCCAAGCTGAAGAACTTTCAAAACAAATATGATATCGACGAAGAAGACATAATCGGTGCAGATACCTGGGAACAGTTAATCATTCCCGTACAACAAGGGAGTCAAGGGGATGCTGTGCGAGGTGTGCAATTCATCTTGAATACTTCATTTGGCTATGCACTAGAGATCGATGGCATTTTTGGTCCGAAAACAGCAGAAGCCGTGAAAGATTTTCAGAGCAAGCATGGGCTCACGCCAGATGGCGTGGTGGGTCCATTGACATGGCAGAAGCTGGTTGGCAAATGATGAGGTCCGCTTCCGCTCTGGCAGAGGCTAAGCCCCTGCCAGAGCGATATTCATAGGTATAATCCCCGCCCATGCCCAAAATACAAAAAGAAACTCAAGAGTATCTTGCAACCCGCAAAGAAGTGATCCGTTGGGGCGGCATCAGCGCGGCGCTTTATTTTGCTTTCGTGTTGATCTTCCCATTATTCCCTCATATTTACAGTGAAGGCAAAATGCTCGATCTGGAAATGATCTTGCGCGACGGCATTCGTGCTTTCGTCTGGGTGTATATCCTTGGGCTGGGAGTTTTATTCTACGCCTTTTGGCGCATGCTGCGAGCCTTGCATCACTTCTCGAAAGAGCATGCACAAAAAAGCAATGACCTGCGCAAACTTACATTCGGGCTGGGTCTTTTGAGCGGCGTAATCCTTTTAGGTTTGTATCCCATTACCGCTTTGGACGTTGCCGTATATGTTGTCAATGCGCGCAACTGGGTCTTATACGATGCCAATCCACTCATCGTGCCGCCGGGTTCCTTTCCAGACGATCCCTACAGTCAGCTCGCCGGAGAGTATGTAGACAAGTCTTCACCGTATGGTCCGGTATGGGAATTGCTCGGGCGCCTTCCTGTACAACTCGGCATCCGTGATATTGGCGTTGGCATCGTTGCTATGAAAGTTATCAGCCTGCTTGCGTTTGCAGGCATGGCATGGCTGATCGGCTGGCACGGCAAACAGCAAGACAAAGGATTCGCCGTCAGCGGGGTAACGGCTATGGCGTTTTTTGCACTCAACCCCCTCGTGTTGTTGGAGGCGGTGGGCAACGGTCACAACGACATGACCATGGCAGCCTTCGTCATGCTTGGGCTTATCCTTTGGCAAAAAGGGAAATGGGTGTGGGCAGCCATTGCGTTGACTGTCGCTTCACTGGTCAAACTCCCGGCGCTGTTCTTCATCCCACTCTTTGGGCTGACTCTCTTGATGGATGCCTCCACCTGGCGCGACCGCCTCATCCGTGCACTCGGGCTTGGAGCCATCGTCCTTGGCTTTTTCCTACTCTCCTACCGCCTCATGGGACCCTTCCCCGACGTGTTTACAGGCATTCTGCAATCCTTCTCGCGGCGAAGCTTCTCCCCCGCTTATGCCACATTCGTGATCGTGCGCGAACTCGCCCCCACCCTGAGCGGATTCATCCTGCCGAATACGCGTTATTTATTTTTATTGATCTATGCATTCATCACCGTGCAACTCTTGCGCCGAAAACTGACTCTGCTTGAAGCGGGGTTCATTACCTATTTTGCAATGAACTACCTAAGTAACGCCTTCCGCTTGTGGTATCCGCTATGGTTTATTCCATTCGCGGCATTGAACCTGAATTCACGCACCTTCTGGCGGACCTTCCTCTTCAGCCTGAGTGTCGAGTTCAGTATTCTGAGTTATTACATCTTATGGCGCTGGCACTGGCGGTACTGGGAATGGGGGCTGAACGGACCGCTTGCCGCGTATTGGGATTACTTCAAGATCATGACGCCCTTCACCGTCTCATGGACGTTTACCCTGCCCTTCTTAGGCGATCTAATCGGCTGGTGGAGGGATAAGAAGAAATATGTGGAAGAGTTATGGGTTTGAAGGTTGAAGGTTGAAGGTTGAAAGAGGAGGTTGAAAAGTTGGAAGGTTGGCAGGTTGAAAGAGGAAAAAAGAAGGGTGTAAGGCAAGGCATTTTGCTTTTTTAGGGCTTGAAATTTGGGTGGAATTTGTATATACTACTTCTATAGGCGGGATTGATCGGCAGGGTAGACCGCTCCACTTTTTTAGCTGTTTGGTTTCAATCTTCGCCCATAGACGCCTTGTTTCGGAGGTTGTCTGTCGTTGTCAATTGTTGGCTATGCGATATAGGGAGGTGCGTATTGAAGCATAAAGCATTGAGATGACCGCCCCGTGTGGGCTTGGGGAGCGGAATCGGTCAGAGGGGCTCAATGGGTGCAGCCCTTGTGATGCCTTATTGGAGCTACTGTGGAGCTACTGTGGAGCTACTGTGGAGCTACATAACAAGAATTAAGCTGTAAAAAGGAGATTTTCTCATGGCTAAAGTAGTGTTAAACCCCGCCTTGCAGGTGTTGAGTGGCGATGTTGCCGGGTTTGTGTATCGGCAACAGTCGGATGGTTCGGTGGTGGTGGCGAAGAAGGGATTGCAAGACCCCAATCGCGAGCTTTCTGAGGCGCAGGTGGAGCAGATGCAGAAGTTCAAGGAGGCTTCGGCGCGCTATCGACGGTTGTTGGAAGATAACGACATTCAGGCTGCCTACCAGACCTTGTTGAAGGAGCGCGGTGAAAAACGCCTGCGGGCAATGGTGATCGGGGACATTTTGAAGTCGCCGGTGATCAGTACGCTGGACCTTTCGAACTATCACGGTGTGGCGGGTGATACGATTCGGATCATTGCCGAGGATAATGTGGGCGTTAGCCGCCTGACCCTGAGCATTCATGATGTGACCGACAATGACGAAGTGGAAAGCGCGGAGATGAACATTGTGAAGGTGGCGGGCACCCTGGAATGGGTGTTCACGGCGACCGAGAGCATTACGG
>JAFLCF010000164.1 GCA_017303735.1 Anaerolineae bacterium | reverse complement strand
AGTTTACAAAATCCACAAAATTGGCTATTGCACTTTTTAATAGTTTTGGTAAAATAGTGATTAGCAATGTCCAGGGTGCCCCCCTCACCCTGGACATTGCTATTTAATTTCGGGGATATTAACCAAACACCGCAATCACCATCACCCCTGCGAATACGATCACCGAACCTGCCACCCGCACCCCGCCCATTTGCTCTTTCAGGAATTGCCAGCCGAGGAAGGTGCCGATCACCGCGCTCACCTCGCGGATCGCGCCCGAATAGCTCAGTGGCGCAAGGGTATAGGCGAAGAGTGCCAGCATATAGGCGATCAAACCCAACACCCCGCCGATGAGCAGATAGCTTTTATTCTGCTTCCAAACCCGCGAGAACGAATCGATGCCGTAGTGATAAGCAATATAAGGAGTAGTCACGAACGGAACCATCACGAACATAGCCAAGCCATACGGCAGGGCGGGTCCGCTTTTGACCGCGAACCCATCGATGAAGGTATACATCGAAATGACCAGCGCCACCGTCAACGCGGTGAGGATGCCCTTCAAATGCACCTTCTCGCCTTTGCTTTGCAATAACGCCGTCGCACCGATGACCATCATGCCAATAGTGATCATTGCCAGACCGATATACCCGCCTGTGGTTAATTCTTCCTGCAAAAAGATCGCCGTCCATACCACCAGTAGGGCAGGAGCCGCTCCGCGCGCGATGGGGTAGATCAATGAAAAGTCGTGGTCGCTATAGGCAATGCAAAGCAGAATGAAATAAATGGCTTCAAGCAGCATGCTGATGATGGCAAACAACCACATCTCACGCGGCGGCAGACCCGAATAAAAGACCACGATCACCAAAGCCAATAGTCCACTTAAGATGGTCTGCCAGCCCATGGCAACATATTTTTCTTCAGAACTCTTGAGTAGAAAGTTCCACAAGGCGTGCATCGAAGCAGAAAAGAACAACATGATAAGCGCAGCGATTGGCATTTAATTACCTCAGGAATTCGATCAGATTTTTATTGACTGCGTCCGCTTCATCGTGCTGGACCCAGTGGGTGGCTTTCTCAAAGAAGATCAACTCACCGTCATCACATAACTCTGCAGATGGTTTCGCCATTTCATGGCTGAGCGCCACATCCTTCATGCCCCACAAAATGCGAGTTGGCACGCTCACCCGCCGAGTGGGAATCTTTTTGAATACATATTTGAGACTGCCGCGAAAGATGCTGCGATACCAGTTGAGCATGGCAGTCAACGCGCCCGGCTGCGACCAAGCCTTTTTGTATGCTTCAATGTCGCTGCGGGTAAAGGTACTTTTGCGCCCCGAGCCGACCAACATCCGCGCCATGTTGCGAAAATTCTCTTTGCTCAACATCCATTCAACGAAGAATGGGATTTGGAAAAAGAATACATACCAGGAGTTTTTCCGTTGTTGCTTGTCTTCCAAAATGAAACGTCTCATTACATCGGGATGCGGCACATTGAGAATGGTCAGTTTTTCCAAACGCTCGGGGTGGTTCAATGCCACCGTCCACGCCACTACAGCTCCCCAGTCATGACCAACGAGCCGCGCTTTTTGGATCCCAAAATGGTCGAAGAGACCGACAACATCTTTCGCCAGCGTATCGACGTTATATGCCGAGACGCCTTTCGGTTTATCAGATAGGTTGTATCCGCGCTGGTCAGGCGCGATGACGCGGAAGCCAGCCTCTGCCAGGGCAGGGATTTGCCCCCGCCACCCGTAGTGGAACTCGGGAAAGCCATGCAATAAAATGACCGGCGTCCCGCCTTCGGGTCCGTCGGTCACCACATGGAGTTTAACCCCATTCACTTCGATAAATTGACTTTGCATGGGCGCGAGTATAACGGAAAACCTATTCTCCTTGTGAGGGGGTAAGAGTTGCTGTATACTGTGTTCCTTATATGAAAAACTATAAAGTTGTTACTGGAAATTGTCTTGAATACATGGAGAATTGGAAATATGGCAAGGTTGACTTAACCTTTCTTGATCCTCCATTCAACCAAAATAAAGATTACAAATTTCATAAAGACAACTTGTCATCAGATGATTATTGGAAGATGATGAAGGATGTATGTCAAGGAATTTTCAACATTACTAACAATGGCGGTGCTATTTATTTCATGCAACGCGAAAAAAACACAGAAGAAGTATTAAAGTGCCTTCGTGAGTCAGGGTGGGTATTACAAAACTTAATTATCTGGAAAAAGAAAACATCAGCCGTACCAGTTGTGGGGAAATTCGGAAAACATTATCAGATATTGGCTTATGCTACGAAGCGGGATAAGGCACGCATATTTAATCGACTGCGTATTTCGCCGCCCTTGCCAGCCAATTATAAGTATGAACGCGAAAATGGTATGTTTGTTACCGACATATGGGATGATATTCGTGAATTAACATCAGGTTATTTTGCGGGCGATGAAGCAATCCGAGATAAAAATGGAGAGCGATTTCACAAACAACAATCCCCGATTGCACTTTTGCTTAGAATAATTTTATCTTCAACAAAAATCGGCGATACTGTTTTGGATCCATTTGCTGGAACTGGAACTACTTTAGTTGTTGCTAATCAACTAGGTAGAAGCAGTGTCGGAATTGAAATAGACCCAAGAAATGCCGATTTGATTTGTAGACGATTAGAAAGTATTCGAGATTCTGATAATATTCAAAAACTTCAAAAGGAGTATGCGCATACAGATAATCTTAAAAAGATTTGGGGAAACACTCCTCCTGAAACAGTTATAAAGACTAAATCGAAACAACCGTCTTTATTTTAGGGAAGAATATGTATTCTATTTTTCATTTTTGGTTAAGTTTGTTTGAGAATAAGGCAAAATTCAAGAAAATAAGCAAGTTGGAAAAATTTCCGTTTCACTCAAAAATGTTTTCATGTGTAAATAAAGGGGTGTTTCCTGACTTGGCTATAAAAATCAATACTAAAGGACCATTTTCAGGTGGAGAATTAATTGAGTTGAAGGATAGCAAAAGCTATACTGTTTCCTCATTCAACTCCACTATTCCTGCAGGAAGAAAAAATATAAGGAGCATAGTTGGTTCTGGAAAAAGTTCTGTTTTTAAGCAGATGCAGAAAGCAGGAGATGAAGTATATTCACTTGAAGAACGAGATGTATATTACCTTGTAAGAGGACGGAAAAAGAAGTTTCAGAAGATTTGCTTGGTTCATGGCAGTTTTTTTGAGACAATTCCTGCCAAAGATTTAGTGGGGGAAGCATTTTTACAAATGCTTGAGGAACAGTTGGAAGGCAAAGACGTAACGAATGAAATTAAAAAGACTTTAAAAGGAAATTTCTCCGATCAAGAAACTTTTAGTAGCGTGAGAAATATTCAAAATGCTTCTGTCAAAGTGAGATTTCGCGTAATGACAGAAGCCAACCAGGAAGGTAATATTCTAAATCCTGAAAAATATCCTGATATATTGGATGATACTCTTAACTTGATTTGTCCATATCACTCTGAAGATGAAAAAGAAGAATTAATTTCTAATGTTGCTTCTGTTTTGGGGATGGAAGCATTGAGTAAGTTCAATATCTTTCCAATAAAACATCCGCTAAATGGTTTATTTTTAGTTTTTCAAACAGCGTTATAAAAAGTGACCGCCATCCGGCGGTCACTTTCTACACTTCGATCTTCCTCAGTGCAAGCTTTCCACTCACTAACTCAACGGAATTCTTGCCCCGGTTACCTTATCGGCTTGTTCCGAGAACAGATACTGCATGGCAGAGACGATCTCTGCCGGGGTTGAGCCGTTGCCCGAACCGTCCACATCAATGGCTTTGACCTGAATAATGTTCGCCGTCACGTTCGCATCCTTCAACTCGGCGGCGAGCGAAAGCACCAGATTTTCCTGAGCCGATTTGGCAGCCACATACACACTGCGCTGCGCCAGCGGATTCGACGTGCTCGAAGGCGAAACCGTGATCACACGTCCCCAGCCGCCCTTGCCCAGCGAGTCTTCGTATGCTTTGAACAGGTTGAAGGTGGTGCGCACATGCTGGTTGATCATAAATTCCAGATCGTCATCCTGTGTTTCGGTGATGCGCTTGCCGCCCACCCAGCCGCCCACAAGGTGGAACAAGGCGTGGACACTGCCAAATTTGGTGATCACCTCTTTGGCTGAGGCTTGAAGCGCCTTCCCATCGGTCAAATCCACTGTGCTGGAATAGACCCGCCCCACCGGCAGATTCAGTCCACGTACCAGCGCATCCAATTTCGCTGAGTCCTTATCATGCAAGGCAAGGTTATGCCCAGCCTCACTGAAGGTTTTTGCTACCAGGCTTCCCAATGCCCCGCCCGCCCCCGTGATAACGATCGTTCTATTGCTCATTGACTTCTCCTTTATTCATAGAATGCTTTGATCTGATCCTCGCTCATGCCCTCGACAAGCGTAGGATCGCTTTGTTCAGGTAAATGTTCCTTGCCGTGAAAGTCTATCATGTGACCAGACTTGGCAGCCTTGGTTTTAAGATAAAAGATATTATGCTCGTTGGTCGGCAAAATGTGCGGCATGCGTTCATTGATCTTCACGCCGTGCTGTTCGAGCTGGGCGATCTTCTTCGGGTTGTTGGTCATCAGCTTGATCGAGTTGACCTTGAGCGAATGGATCATGTGCGCCGCCACCGCGTAATCACGCTCATCATCGCGGAAGCCCAGTGCAAGGTTCGCCTCCACCGTATCGAGACCATTGTCCTGCAAGGTGTACGCCCGGATCTTATTGGTCAGCCCAATGCCGCGCCCTTCCTGGCGTAAATATAACACCATGCCGCGTTCCATGCTGCCGATCTTTTTCAGCGCCGCTTCGAGCTGGTCGCGGCAGTCACAGCGCAGCGAGCCGATGGCATCACCGGTTAAACATTCAGAATGCAAACGCACAGGCACATCGTCCGCACCGATCACATCGCCTTTGATGATGGCAACGTGTTCCTTGTCGTCACGGTTGTTCGAGAATGCCACAATATGAAAATCACCAAAGCGTGTGGGTAGTTCCGCAATCGCTTCGATGTGAACACAAACATGGTCTTCGCCATAGCCTTCACATTCATGGCAGCAATCTTCTTCCAATAAAATTTGAATCTTTTCGTGCATTTCGGTCGTCATGATCATTTCTCCAATGCAAATCAAAATCTATACTTCAATACTATTCCGCCGTCGTCCCACTGTTCAACGCCAGTCAACTTGATATCCAGAGCACGCTCACGAGGAACACCGAACCCATCTGCCAGCGTGGGGGCGTTGGCACCGCCGAAGATCATGGGTGCTACATAGATGAACAACTCATCCACAAGCCCAAGCCGCATAAGCTCGAAGTTGATCGTCCCGCCGCCTTCCACCATCAAATGGTCCACGCCGATTCTTTTCAGCGTCAGCATCATCATGCTCAGGTCCACGCGCTGCGATTCGTCCACGAACACTTCCACGCCCAGCGCGCGCAATCGCTCAAGTTGGCTATTAGATGTTTGGGATGTTGTAAATATTACTTTGCGAGAATCGCCCGCCTTAATAAAATCTGAATCCGGCTGGACATCTGCGACTGTAACCACACCGACCTTTACCGGGTTTGGCGAACGCCCCTGGCTGACTCGTCCCTCACGCAGCGCCTCACTCTTAACCGTGAGCTTGGGTGCCTCACCCAAAAGTGTTCCCCCGCCGACGAGGATTCCGTCTGCCGCCGCGCGTAATTCATCCACCCGCTGCTTATCCTGTTTAGAGGAGATCGCCGAACCTTTACGCTCGAAGGTATCTATCTTGCCGTCTGCCGTCATGGCAACGTTGATGAAGGTATAAGGTCTGTTCATAAGATGTGTTCCCAGACTCAGTGTACTGCCATTCTCTTACAAAAGCATCATGCCATTCCAAAAGAATGGCATGATTATATGATTGGATGTTGGCTTATCCAACCCCCAAAAGTAAGAGAGCCGGGCTTGCCAAAGTTAGTTGTGTATACGGTGTCATTGCGAGCCGAGCCCTTTGCGGCGAAGCAATCCCATGACTTGAGGGCAAGATGCCTCCTCAAAATGACGAAGTTCTTTTTTAGAATTTATTTCGGTCACCTACTTAGTAAGAACCCGAAAAATATTCCTCGATTAGGTTGTCGTAATTGACGTTGATGGTCTCACGCGCGAGAGCAAAGAAATCGGCTGAAGTAGCGTGACCGTTCGCATAGCGTGTGGCATAGGCTTTGATGAATTTCGAGAAATTGCCATAGCCCATCAATTCGCGTAGATCATCCATGAAGAGTGCACCGCGAAAATAGACAGCGTTGGTGTACGAGCGGAAGGAATCATAATCATAGATCGACCCATCTACATAGCCGCTGGGTTTGAAATAATTAACCCGGAATTGCCACCACCAACTGATATTGGCAGGATAGTTGTTTTCGTAGAAGATGCGCTCGCCGTAGGTGGCAAGGGCTTCGTCGAGCCAGGGCTGCATGGCATGGTCACTGCCTACGAGGCTGTACCACCATTGATGCGCGATCTCATGCACGCCGATGGTCGTCAGGTTGCTGCGGGCTGAACCCGTGTACTGACTATAGAAATCGGTAGAGAGGAAGACCAACCCGTCATATTCCATGCCATCATCCATGTCCGATTGCACAATGGCAAGCGCCTGGTGCGGATACGGCGCAAATTCTGCCGAATAGGTTTGGATGGCTTCGCTGGCATAGATCAACAAGTCATCGCCGCCTTTTTGATATCCGCTGAAATAATAAGAGCGGATGACAACATTGCCCACCGTGGTTTCATTGACAATGAATTCATTGCTGGCAGAGATGGATACCGTCCGTGCGCCATACATGCGATAACGAGTCCATTCGCCGTTGGCTTCAGGAGAAGCGCCTACTGCAAGAACGACGCCTGATTCGGTTTTGATGTTTAGCTCTACATCTGAAGCATCATAGACGAGATGCTCGCCCCAGGGCATGGGGTCGTACAAAACCCAGCCGCCGCGATTTGGAACGATGAAGGGATACCAGTTGACGAGGTTGATCTGGTTAAAGTCATAACCGAAGACGTCACCTGCACCTTTTTGGGGAATCTTGAGGGTGAAGTTGAGTGTTATCGTCACCGCCGAGCCGTTGGGAATGGGCTGGTTTAAGTTCACGCTCAAGCGTTGTCCGCTAAAGGAGTAAGAGGTCAACGCCGCTCCATCTTGTGCGATGGAGTTGAGTTTAAATGCATTGGTGTAAAGATTTGGCTGAACAGAGAAGACAAGATCAGAGAGTGTTGCACCTGTGGTGTTGTAATAACGGATGGTCTGATCGGCGGCGATGGTCTTGTTCGCAAAATCAAGCGTGGCAAAGAGAATGTAATTTGGGCGTGAGGAAGTGGAAGGCGGCGGTGGAGGTGCGGCTTGGGTGGATGAAGCCGTTGTCGGTGGGGCAGGAGGCGGGGTTAACGTCACAGTAGGAGATGCAGTAGGGGCGAATGTAGAAGTTGGGAATGGTGATGCGGTGTATGTCGGGATGGGGGTTTCTGTTTTTCCGGCGGGTTGAAAGGGTGTGGCAGTGGCGGCGTTCGGGTCACGCGTAGGCAGGATGAATTGTGCAAAGGGCTGCGGCGTGGGTGAAGGTGCGGGGGCGGCGCAGGCGAGCAGAAATATAGCAAGCATTGCATGATACGTGATGCGTAATGCGTAATTGGTAATTGGTAATTGACGAATCATTATGGGTAAACGCCGCGGAAGTATTGGTTGATGAGATCAGAAATATCATTGCTTCCGGCGTGAAAACGCAGGATGCGGAAGAAGTCGTTGGCAGTGACGATTTTGCCGCGACCTTGATTGAAGTAATCTTGAATGAAAGCAAAGAAGGCATCGTCGCCAATACGTTGACGGACTTTTTCAAGGAAGTATGCGCCTTGAAAATACGTGGCATTGGTATATGGGCGGAAGCCCTGACCTTCATAGATGGGAATATCTACGAAGCCTTCGGGTTTGTAGAAGTCGATGCGATAGGACCACCACCAGGAAACGATATCTGGATAGGTGCTTTCGTAATAGATCCGTTCGGAATAGGTGGCGAGAGATTCGTCCAGCCAGGGTTGCAGGGCTTGATCGTTGGCAACCTGATCGAACCACCATTGATGCGCGGTCTCATGCACAGCAACGAAGGTCAGGTAGTTAGCGGGGGTGCCATCATATAAATTGTAGAAGTCTTTGCTGAGGTAATAGAAGGCGGAATATTCCATGCCGTCATTGAAATCGCCCATGACGATGGCAAGACTCTTGTGAGAGTAGGCACCATAGCGAGCACTGAAGACTTGTAAGGCTTGTGCCGACGCCTGCAACGCGGCTTGACCTCCGGCTTCGTTGAATGCGAAGTAGTAACTGGTGAGAGCCACATCGCCGAGTTGTGTGCTGGAGGTTTGGAATTCGCGGCTGGCGGAGAGGGCAAAGGTTCGTGCGGCGTTGATGGTGTAACGGGTACTGCCATCGGCTTGCGCTTCGGGGACTCCGCTCGCGGCTACGACCGGTGCCGAAGCTGGGTCAGCAAATTTGAGATTCACTTCATAGTCAGCTGAGTCGTAGACGAGATGCTCGCCGTAGACCCAAGGTTCATTGAGAATCCATTCGCCGTTGATGTTCGGCACGACGAAGGGATACCAGTTGACGAGGTTGATCTGTCTGCTCGTGTAACCGTAAATGCGCGGACGCGATACGCTGGGGTCTTCCTGCTCGGCGAAGGGGAGTGTCAGCGTATACCCAAGCTTGATCTCGGTCGAACCGCCTGCAGGGAGGAGGGAGGCGAGCGAGATGTCGAGGCGCTGTCCGTTGAGAGTGTAGGTGCTGACGGGTTGCCCGTCGATGATGAGGCTGGTGAGGGCGAAGCTTCCGTCCCAAAGGTTTGGGATCACAGCGAGGACGAGGGTATTGAGTTGATTGCCAGTTAAGTTCGGATAAAGAATGGTTTGGTCCACGCTGACGGTGTGGGCATCATAGTCAATGCTGGTATTGAGTGTGTACTTGGCGCGTTCCAATGCTGGCAACAGAGTAGCCGTGGGCAGTGGGGTTTCTGTTGGCAGGGCGGGGGTATCTGTAACAGGTAAGGTGACGAAAACCGGCTCGGTGGCAGCGGGGCTGGGTTGAGCCGGAGAGCAGGCAGAGATGGTAAGAAAGATGGAAAGCAGTAAGAAGATGTATTTTGAGCGCATGGGCGCAATTCTACCGTAAAGCAGAGGGAGTGATTTTGAAATAAAAGAACTTCTACTGAATATCAGCAGAAGTTCTTCGTAACTTTTAGGGATTGGATAAACTATCCTTCTAATTTCTTTTTCAAAGCGGCGAGGGTGGCATCGAACCCGGCGATCATTTGTTTCTTCATCATGTCTTCCATGCCGGGCATGGAGGGCATACCGGGAACGGTGAGCTGGGCTTCGCTTTGGAAGGTCACTTTGGTTGCGCCACCTTCATCTTCGAGGATATAGGTGCTGACCATATCAGAAGCGGGGGGAGCAGCGAAGGTCTTGGTGCTGACCAGTTTATCCTGCTCAAAGCCGACTACTTCGTTTGCGATCTCGATCAAACGTCCACCCGCTTTGGTGAACATCTTGTATTTCGCGCCAAGGCGAAAAGCGCCGTCAATTTCGATCTTTTCCACGTATTCGTTCTTCATATTTTCAACATTGGTAAGGTGGGCGAAGATGACGCTCGCGGGTTTGTTGATCTTGATGGAAGTTTCAATAAGTGCCATGGTTAATCTCCTTTGGTTGTGTACAAATCGATAAGCTCATTATATGGAGTTTGATTCTTTTCACAATGAACTTAAGGGGGATTTAACCGTTGACCATTGGTACTATATTGCTTTTCCTCAATACTGAATCACTTTGGTCAATTTCTTTGCCGTC
>JAFLCF010000163.1:1018-10001 GCA_017303735.1 Anaerolineae bacterium | reverse complement strand
TGTCCAAATGCCTTCACAAGAGTCACAAAGCCGACATCCAGATTTTTGCGAACATAATTCATACCATCGACAAAGTTTTTCCAACCGCTTTCCAATGCATGTGCCATCTGCGAACGGAATTCGCCAGTGATGCTGGCAACCAGCATTGCGGATACAAGAAAACTCGCCGAATCCACAACGAGGGAAACGGGTACACCAAAATAGGAGGCTGTTACCCCACCGATGGCACCGCCAAATGTAAGCATCGCCGACCAGGTGATACTCGCCAACGTGTTGGCATTGAGAAGTTCATCTGTTTCAACCAATGCCGGGGTGAGCGCTGCCCGTGCGGGTTCAAAAAAAGTAGAAACACTAAATTGCAAAACAGTGAGTACGTACATAAGCCAGAGCCGTTCAGGGCGGTCTACCAGCAGAAAGCAAAGCACGATCACGGCTCTCAGAATATCACTCGCAATAAGCACCTTGCGCCGGTCAAAGCGGTCTGCAACAACGCCAGCAACGGGTCCCAGCAAAAAGGGCGGAAGCGCACGTGCAATGAACAAACCCCCGAGCGCAAGCCCAGAGGTTGTATAACGATTAATAATGATGACCGAAGCAATGGTGTTAAACCAATCGCCTGCAAGGCTAATCACTTGAGCCAGCCAAAGCGCACGATATTGAGGACGAAGTTTAAGTAACGCTACATAATTATTCACTGGGCAATTATATCGGTACAACCAAACGTTCCTAAAAAGAGACAGTCTCCCGTTTTGCAGGAGACTGTCTCTTTTGTTCTATACGGCTTGCTTCTTCCACAACTCGAGGAAGTGTTTGCGAAACTTGCCAACCTTCGGCGCAACGACCGCCTGACAATAGGGCTGAGATTGATTTCGCACAAAATATTCCTGATGATAATCTTCAGCGATATAGAAATCCTTGAGCGGCTCCACTTCGGTGACGATACGGCTGCCCCAGACCTTTTGCGTTTCCAACTCGCGGATAGTCTGCTCGGCAACTTCTTTTTGCTCAGGCGTGTGATAGTAAATGCCCGAACGATATTGTGTGCCTACATCCGCGCCCTGACGATTTAACGTGGTTGGGTCGTGGATCACGAAGAAAATATTCAGCAGGTCACGAAAGGTAATGACAGAAGGATCAAACTTGATCTGCACCACCTCGGCATGACCCGTATCACCATTGCACACCGCGCGATAACTCGGGTTGGCAACATGCCCATTGGCATAGCCCGAGTCTACAGAGAGCACGCCTTTCACTTCATCATAAACAGCTTCCAAACACCAGAAACATCCCCCCGCCAGCGTAACGGTTTCAACATTTGTACTCATAATAAATTCTCCTTCTTGCCCTGCATCGGCAGGGTCATTTTACTTTCTGATCAAATAAAGCCAGATACTCGCCATAGCCTTCTTTTTCCAGTTCTTCCAATGGAATAAAACGCAATGCAGCAGAGTTTATGCAATAGCGCAACCCGGTCGGTGCAGGTCCATCATCAAAGACATGACCCAAGTGCGAATTACCTTGTTTGGAACGTACCTCTGTTCGTATCATAAAGAATTTCATGTCGGTATGCTCAGTGATATTTTCTGAGGTCAGTGGTTGTGTAAAACTGGGCCAGCCGCAACCCGAGTCAAATTTTTCGAGGGAGCTAAAGAGAGGTTCGCCTGAAACAATATCCACATAAATGCCAGCCTGTTTATGATCCCAAAATTCATTTTGGAATGGCGGCTCGGTCCCTGCCTGTTGGGTAATTTCATATTGTCTGGGCGTCAGCCGCTGACGCAATTCCTGCTGCGACGGTTTTTGATACGTTTTCATTTCAGCCTCCTTCACTGCCAATGAACTTCAACACTCCTTTGACAACACGTCCGCTAAAAATTACCTTAAGAAAGCATGATAGTTAAATCAAAAGCCCGCCTCAACAGCGGACTTTTCACGGCTCTTTCTAAGACTTGGGCTTGATTCACAACCCAGGCAATTATCTCGTCCCAGACACAGTGATCAACCCACTTGTTACCTTAAGGCTCACCAGCGAAAGCCCAGGCACTTGCTGATTGATCGCCTCACTGAGTGACTGGTTCAACCACGCTTCCATTTGAGAAACGAACATTCCCGGAATGACCTGCTGACCGATCTGCATCGACTCGATCTTAAAGTATGGATATTTATTATCCCCGATCATGAGTTCACCAACAATCAACGCAGAGGTGGAACCTTCACTGCCATTGACCATGCCCCAGATCTGCACTGTATCGTCGCGCAGATACACTTGGATCTCGTTCAACGGCAGATCGGGGTTATTCTTCAACTCCATCGCGATCCATGAAGTGAGCTGCTGTTCGGTGATCGTAACCGTGGTCATCGTGCCGGGTTGGGGCAGGTTATTCTCCAATATAGACTTGGCTTCCAGCCCAGACGAGTCAGAGGTCAATATCTTATCGCCCGGGCGTTCAGGAGCACCATCCATGCCGTTCTGCGCATTTTCAACGGCAAAACCAAGCAGGGCATCCAACAGTGGAGCATATTGGGGATATTCCTCACTGACTTCGGCTCGCGTCTGCGGAGCAATATCTTCTGACAGGGCAGAATCACTTACCGGAGTGGACGTGGTAATGGCAAGAACTTTGGCAACCTGCGAATCGGGATTATTCCGCGCAATGACATAGGTACTGGTTCCAAGCAATAACACAGCAACGACCGCCACAAGCGCACCGCGCATTGCGTTTCGATATGGGCTTATCTTTTTTGGCTGTTGTTTTTTAATTTGCTTTGGGAGCGGTAACGTGGGGTTAATGGAAGCCCGCACACGGACAAGTGCCAGTTTGGCTTCTTCATTCTTCGGGTTGATCTTGAGCACACGCTCAAAGCACTCAACCTTGCGCTCTTTTTCTTCCACAACACGCGCAAGCAGCATCCAAGCGGCTTCGTCATCGGGGTAGGCAGTGAGAAGATCTGTTAAATATTTCTTCGCCAACTCGCGGTTTCCGCGCTGGAAGGTGTAATCAGCTTGTTTGAAAAGTTCTTGTTTATTCATATAAATTGTAGGGGCGGGGTAACCCCGCCCCTACGTATTCGATCTATAAACTCGGCTCGACAACCGGCTCGGAAACTTTTTCGAGCGCGATCTCACCGTCGTCGTCCACTTTCACGGTGACGTTGTCGCCGTCGACAAATTCGCCGGAAAGCAACTTGTCGGAAAGCGGGTCTTCCACTTTCATTTGGATCACGCGGCGTAACGGACGCGCGCCAAACTCTGAGTCGTAGCCTTGCTCTGCCAGCAACGATAAAGCTTCAGGAATGGCAACCAAGCTCAGGTCGTGGTCTTTGAGGCGGTCGGCAACCTTATCCAACTCGAGGCGCACGATCTTGCCGATGTCCTCTTTGTTGAGCGCGCGGAAGATGACCACGGCATCTACGCGGTTGATGAACTCGGGGCGGAAGGCACGCTTGAGCGATTCGCTCAGTTTCTTGCGCATGTCTTCGTACGAAAGTTTTTCTTCGGTGACTTCATCACGCTTGAGCGCAAAGCCGAGATTCGACTGACGCTTGATCACATCGGCACCGATGTTGGAGGTCATGACGATGATGGCGTTGCGGAAGTCGACCTTGTGTCCCTTCGCATCACTGAGCTGACCTTCTTCCATGATCTGCAACAGCATGTTGTGGACTTCAGGATGAGCCTTCTCAATTTCATCGAAGACAACGATGGAATACGGGCGGCGGCGCAGCGCTTCGGTCAGTTGACCGGCATCTTCGTAGCCGACATATCCGGGAGGGGCACCGACCAAGCGAGAAGCGGTGTGGCGTTCCATGAACTCAGACATATCGAGTTGAACAGCCGCATCTTCACTGCCGAACATGAACTTGGCAAGGGCTTTGGTCAATTCGGTTTTGCCAACGCCGGTGGGTCCGAGGAACATGAAGGAACCGATCGGGCGTTTGGGATTCTTCAAACCAGCGCGGGCGCGGCGTACCGCACGCGAGATGGCGATAATGGCATCTTCCTGCCCGATGATGGCTTTGCGGAGTTCATCTTCCATCTTGAGCAAGCGCTGTGATTCAGCTTCAGTGAGCTGCATCAGCGGAACACCCGTCCACATAGACACGACTTCGGCAATATCTTCGGCAGTTACAACCGGGCTATTGGCACGGTCCCAACCGGTGCGCAGACGTTCGATCTGTGCAGAGAGGTCGGTTTCGCGTTCTTCCCATTCGCGCACATCTTCGGTGTTGCCTTCTTCGTTGGCAAGTGAGCGATTCTGGCGTGCCTGGCGTAGCTGACTGAACAGGTCTTTAGCTTGCTTCGCAGCAGGGCTTTTGTACATGCGCACGCGCGAAGAGGATTCATCGATCAGGTCGATGGCTTTGTCGGGCAAGAATCTTTCGGTCACATACCGCGTCGAAAGATGGGCAGCCGCTTTGAGAGCATCATCGGAGATCACCAAATGATGATGTTCTTCGTAGGCATTACGAATACCCTTGAGAATTTCAATGGTCTCTTCTTCAGAGGGTTCATCCACCTGCACCGGTTGGAAGCGGCGTTCAAGCGCGGCATCGGATTCGATGTGCTTGCGATATTCATCGAGCGTAGTCGCGCCGATGACTTGCAACTCACCACGCGATAACGCAGGCTTGAGGATGTTAGCTGCATCGACGGAAGAGCCTGCGGCTCCTGCCCCGACCAGCATGTGGACTTCATCTATGAACAGGATCGCACCCGATTGCTTCAACTCATCAATGATGCGCTTGAGGCGTTCTTCGAATTGACCGCGATACATGGTGCCCGCCACGAGCGAACCTACGTCCAATTGGAGCAGGCGCTTGTTCATGAGCGGAGCAGGCACATCGCCGTCGATGATGCGTTGGGCGAGACCTTCCACGATGGCGGTCTTACCCACACCGGGTTCACCGATGAGGGCAGGGTTGTTCTTGGTGCGGCGCGCCAAAATTTGAATGACGCGTTCAATTTCCATCTGGCGACCGATGACCGGGTCGAGTTTCTTTTCCTCGGCTTTAGAGGTCAGGTCGGTGGCGAGTTGATCGACGAGCGGGGTCTTGGGGTTGTTGGCTCCAGCGGCGCTTTTGCCTTGGGTGGGTCCAGCAGGCGCGGCGGGAGAAGATGAGGCGGATTCATTCAACACGCGGCGGGTTTGGCGGCGGATCTGATCCGGCGTGACTCCAAGTCGCCTTAAGGCTTCGAGAGCCGTTGAGTCGACTCGCACCAGCCCAAGCAAAATATGCTCGGTGCCGATATAGTGATGCCCGAGGCGTCGTGCCTCTTCCACGGCATATTCGAGAACCTGTTGGGTTTCGGGAGCCAGCTCGATGCGGTTCGGGTCGAAATCGGCGGCGCTGTTCGAGATGCGTTGAACCACCTCACGCACCCGGTCAGATGACATGCCCAGCTCACGCAGCACACGCCCCGCCACACCGCCTTCTTCATCCATTAATCCGAGGAGAAGGTGCTCGGTACCAATACTATTTTGACGGGCGCGCTCAGCCTCTTGATGGGCGAGGCTCAGTACACGCCTTGCTCGCTGTGTAAAACGTTCCATGCCAGCCATAATTTTGTCTCCTAAATTCCTTTGAGGGATTCTACCAAAAAGCACCAATCCCGTTGTAGGAAAAAGGTTAGAGTTTCCTTACTAGAATGGGGCAAAAGGGACAATTTGACAAAAAACGATAGGTTTTTGAGAAATACCTAGACGAATGGATAGGGTGATTCCCTATATATTTTTGCCTTTCACTGTAAGACTCCTTAAAACCTCATCTATTTTATACATGATATAATCACAAAAAACATCAAGATTTAAGTATAGGAGGGTAATATGCCTGAAATAAATACACCAAAAGAAACTCCCAAAAACTATACAGCTGAATTCCTTGTTGCAGGAGGGTATATTTTATTTTTCTGCATTGCTATATACACACTAGTCGTATTCTATTTTCTGGGCGGGTCAACAAATCAAGCAAAACCTGTTAATGTAATAGCGACCAATCTGCCTTCAATATATCCAACTCCCAGCATCGACTTTGAAGCCCTAAGAGAATTTGAAATAATTCTAGAAGACGACTTTAGTGAAGACCAAAATTTATGGGAAAGCTACAACGATAAGAATGCTGAGGTCAAAATAGAATCTGGCGAACTTTATCTTAAATCACTGTCAGAAACAAAATATGGAGTTGCCGAATGTCGCACATGTCTCATACTTGGTCAACCTTATTTTCTCCAAGCAGATCTTCGCCCAAAAGATCCAAACATCTCAAACCTAGGAATTAAATTCAATGCCAGGGGAGAACGTAACAACTTTTATGTTTTCTTAATCAATTCTGATACAGGTCAATATTATGTTTCATATCACAGCAATGAAAGTGGGTGGACATCTCGGATTTCTGGGAAAAGCGAGCAAATCAAGCCATTTCCAGAAACTAATACTCTTGGCATTTTTGCAGACGCCAATATGGTTGAGTTTTACATAAATGGCATGATTGTCGATACATATACTCATATAGAAAAAAACTTTGTTCTTTATAAAGGATACATTGGTTTTTTTATAAGCGGTGACCCTGGACAAACCGTTATTATTGACAACCTTTTGATACAAGAAGTCGGGAAATAAAGCAAATGGGCAACAGTGAAACCACCTCAAGTACTAAATTAAGTCCTGTAACAACCCTGGCATTCAGGATTCTTCTTATTTTGTTTATCTTTCTTTGTAGTTCAATTGCATTTTTCTTTTCAAACCGAGAAAAAAAAAGCCGTGAGCCTATACCCACCCTGACCCCAACACCAATTGTTACACCACAAATATTGGTACCCCTACCCGAAGATGGCTGGGAGTCCCGACACGAAACCTTTACTTTAGATAAACATTCATGGGAACTGCTAAAACCGCCCGGAAAATTAGAAATTATTGACGAGAAACTTGTAATTCAATCCTACAGGCAAGGTTCAACAGTTATAGGATATAGTCAAAGTGAGATATTCAACCCATCACAAGAAGTCTACTATATCCAAGCAGATTTCATGACGGATGCGGAGGGAAGAAACGTATCATATGGATTGGTATTTTGTCTTAATGATACGCAAAACGCCTTTTATATTTTTGATATATATCCTCAAGATCAGACTTTTCGACTATTCAAATATAACTCTGGAGAATGGAATATAGTTATACCCTCTACTCGCACAATAATAAGCCCATATCCAGAGCCCACAACTCTCGGTGTCCTTGTGAATAAAGGCAATTTTGATTTTCACATAAATGGACAAAAAGTATCCACGTTTGTTGACGAGAAGCCTTTCTATTCTAAAGGCATTGGCATCTTAGCAGGGGATTCGGGCTACAGGGTTATTGTAGACAACTTTTTCGTTAGCGAAAAATAGACTATGTAAACGATAGCTTATTTCTTATATCAAGCCTACCCCGTATTTCTCAACCCTGCCGCAATACCGTTGATGGTTAGCGCCATCACTTCGCGCAAAGACTTCGCCTCTTCCCCATCCTGGTCATCCAACTTGCGCAGGCGTTGCAGTGTTTCAACTTGAATGTAATTCAACGGGTCTACATATGGGTTGCGAAGTTGAACAGCTTGTTGTGTAAGTGGTTCCAATTCCAACAACGATTGATGGCGGCTGATTCGCAACACGGCATCACAAGTCCGTGCATATTCAGAGCGGATGGTTTGAAAGACCTCATTCGCAAGTTTTTGATCGGGCACAAGGCTCACATACAAGGCGGAAATGTCCATATCCGCTTTGAGCAAAGAGATCTCGGAGTTGTTCAACAGTGTACGGAAGAATAACCAGCCATCGTACATTTCTTGCAGGAGCGACAGATCACCCACCGCCTCCAACCCGGACCCGAGGCTGTACCAGCTCGGCAAGTTAAATCTACTCTGCATCCATGAGAAGACCCACGGTATCGCGCGGATCTGATTCACCGCCCCAGCTTTGGCACGTGATGCCGGGCGTGACCCGATCTGCAAGCGTTTGATCTCATCCAAAGGAGTGGCGGCTTCCCAAAATTCGATAAAGCCTGGCGTTTCATACACGAGAGAACGATAGGCACGGAAACCCGCGTTTGAGATCGTCTCCATGGTCTCACGCCATTTGGCAGGGATAACTTCCTTTTTATTTTTATTCGGTGCAGAAGCAAGGATGACCGCGCTGGCAATCTGCTCCAGATGACGATGTGCCAAGCCCGGGTTGGCATAACGAGAGGCGATGATCTCCCCTTGTTCCGTGACGCGGAATTTGCCGTTGATACTACCCACAGGCTGCGCGCGGATGGCATTATTGGCAGGTCCGCCGCCGCGGGCAATGGTGCCGCCCCGGCCGTGGAAGATGGTCAACTTGATGTTGTGCCTGGCGGCTACTTTGGTGATCTCTTCTTGCGCTTGATACAAAGACCAGTTCGCCATGACATAGCCGCCGTCTTTGTTGCTATCTGAATAACCGATCATCACCATCTGTTCATTATTGTGAGACTGTAAATGTTCACGATAATATTCCGACGTGAAGAGCTGTTCAAGAATCACAGGGGCATCTTTCAGGTCTTGAATCACTTCAAAGAGCGGCGTAATGGACGGCAATGTTTTACATCCGCCCCACTTGGCGAGCAGAAGTACGGTCAACACATCGGCGGCGGCGTGGGTCATGGAAATGACGATGGGACCCAAGAGGTCGTTGCCATAGATCTCATTCGTGCGACCGATCAATTTGAAGAGTGCCCAGGTTTCAGAAGCGGCTGCAGTGACGCCAAGGCTTGGAGCAAGACTCGGAACCGGGTCCCGTAAGAGGCGCTCTAATAATTCGGTACGGGCATCATCGGGCAAGGTCTCAAAATTAGATTCGATGTTCAACGCCCGCAAGACTTCGCTCAAGGCGGCATTGAATCGGCTTGAGTCTTCGCGAATATCGAGGCGGGCGGCGCGCAAGCCAAAGATCTCGGCTTTATGGATCACGGTTTGCAATTGGTCTTGC
>JAFLCF010000163.1:0-901 GCA_017303735.1 Anaerolineae bacterium | reverse complement strand
CAGCAAATGGGTTTTCATTTCTTCTTTTGAAGCTTCCGCCAGATCGTTGGTCAACAACGCGATCACGAGGCGATAGGGTTCATTGGCATAACGCTTCTCGATGTATTCCACCCGTTTGGGAAATGGGCGACGTTTTTCGATCCACGCCAACAACTCAGAAGGCGGAGAGATGCGACTCGAACTGACGCTCAACTGCCTGCCCAATTCTTGAAATTCACGGCGCAAGCCTTCAACGGCAAGCCCACGATGCAGGCGCAAGGTCTCAGCAGTGACATCGGTCTTGACGAATGGATTTCCATCACGGTCGCCGCCGATCCACGAAGCAAGCTTGAGCCAATGATGCGGCGGCTTCACATCAGGATAATGAAGAGCAAGCGCACGTTCAAGGTCATGATAGATGGCTGGCAGGGAATTCCAAAAATATGACTCGACAAAATACAACCCGGTGCGGACTTCATCAGTCACTGATAATTTATCGGCGCGGGTGCGATCTGTAAGCCACAAGCCAAGGATCGCGGCATGCAGCGCATTATGGGCATTCTGTTTTTCGTAAGGATACAGCCCATTTCTAGCGATCAAGTCCAGTTGGGCTGCGATGCTTTCGGTCTTCGAAAGGATGGTGCGGCGACGGGCTTCAGTAGGGTGAGCCGTGAGAACCAACTCTATGGAAAGACTCTCCATCAAGGTATTCATCTCTTCTGAGGTCATGCCATTTTGCTTAAGGGTTTCTATCGCCTCGCCAATCGACTCGTGAGCGGGTGCGGGAAAGATTTCTTGTTCCTCTTTGCGAAGGGTCTGCACACGGTGATCTTCTTCTGCCAGGTTCACAAGATCGAAATAGGCGGTAAATGCCGCTGCCACCACACGGGCATCTGAATCCTTTAAAGCTGAAACGGCTTGC
>JAFLCF010000162.1 GCA_017303735.1 Anaerolineae bacterium | reverse complement strand
CGCGGCGTTCACCGTATTCAAGCGCGTCGATCTGGTCTCGTCGCATGACAGATTGAATGACCTTGCGGAACTCCTCCACCGGGAATTGACGCGCATCACTGATGCCGCTGGCGAAGTTGATCGGGTGTGGATGCCCTCCCGTTTGCAGCATATCTTCCGCACTATCTGAAGTGACGGAAACATTTTTGTTTAAGTTCATTTGCCAGAGCGGCAAGGTGTTTGAATTATTTTTTGGAATCGATGGAATTGGATACACCGGTAATACATACGTGCCGCTGCCCATTTTTGAAAATACCAAGCCTTCTGCTTCCAATGCCGAGTAGGCGTTTTCAACGGTGGTGCGATTCACACCGAGATCACGCGCGAGTTGCCGACTGGCGGGCAGGCGTGTATCGGCTGGCAGGTTACCAGAAAGAATACTTTTACGAAGATGGTCTTCGATCTGTTGATAAAGAGGGGTATTGCTTTTGTGGTCAAGCGGGATGCGCATTTTAGCTCTCCAAACGGCATTGGTACGGTGAATATATCACCAACTGGGATGCCGAATAAGGACAATTACCTTCCAAAGCATTTAAAGCAGCAAAAGTGGCTGGTAACTTATTGGTATTTATTGGCTCTTAACATCAGCCAATTTCGTCCTAGAATCTAATCAAAATATTATTCTATGTAGGAGAGAGAACCATGCAAGCAAAAACTGGAACTTGGACCGAGAAAAAAGGATTAGCGCAAATGCTTAAGGGCGGCGTCATTATGGATGTGGTGAATGCCGAGCAGGCAAAGATTGCGGAAGAAGCGGGCGCTTGTGCTGTGATGGCACTTGAACGCGTACCTGCTGATATCCGCGCAGATGGCGGTGTGGCTCGTATGAGCGATCCCGATATGATCCTCAAGATCATGGATGCGGTTTCCATTCCCGTGATGGCGAAGTGCCGTATTGGTCATTTTGTCGAAGCGCAGATTCTTGAATCGATCGGCATTGACTATATTGACGAATCTGAAGTGTTGACCCCGGCAGATGAAGAACATCACATTTTGAAGCACAACTTCAAGGTGCCGTTTGTTTGTGGGTGCCGTAATATCGGCGAAGCGCTTCGTCGTATCGGTGAAGGCGCGGCAATGATCCGCACCAAAGGTGAAGCTGGTACAGGTGACGTGGTCGAAGCCGTGCGCCATGCCCGTTCCGTGATCGGCACGATCAAACAGATGACCGTGATGGGCGACGAAGAATTAATGGCATTTGCCAAGAACAATGGCGCTCCTTATGAATTGGTGAAAGAAGTAAAGGAACTTGGTCGTTTGCCGGTGGTGAACTTTGCGGCGGGCGGCGTGGCAACCCCTGCGGATGCCGCCTTGATGATGCAGCTCGGTGTGGACGGCGTCTTCGTTGGTTCTGGTATCTTCAAATCGGGTGACCCTGCCAAACGTGCCGCAGCCATCGTCAAATCCGTGACGCATTATCAAGATGCATCCATTCTTGCGGAAGTGAGCAAGAACCTCGGCGAAGCCATGGTCGGACGCAATGCCGCGCACATGCCCGAAGGCGAAAAGCTCGCTGTGCGGGGTTGGTAGTTTCGATATTAGATAAATCGATATTCGAGACTGGTTCGAATAACTAATCTCGAATATCGAACCTCTTCTCTTATGAAAATCGGTGTCTTAGCTTTACAAGGTGACTTTGCAGAACACATCTCCATGCTGAAACGAATCGGCGTGGAGGCTGTGGAAGTGCGTCTGCCCAAACATCTCGAAGGGTTGAACGGGCTGATTATCCCCGGCGGAGAATCGACCACGATTGGTAAGTTGGCAGTGGCGTATAACCTGATCGACCCGTTGCGCGAGTTTGGAAAATCTCATGCCATTTGGGGAACCTGTGCCGGTGCGATCTTCCTCGCTAAAGATATTGGGCGTGATCAGCCCTTGCTTGGTTTGATGGATATCAAGGTCTTGCGCAATGCTTTTGGGCGGCAAGTCGATTCGTTCGAGACCGACCTTGAAATCGATGAGTTGTACAAAGCCACGGGCACGGAACATCCCTATCATGCCGTGTTCATTCGTGGACCGGTCATTGAGTCTGTCAGTGGAAGCGCAAAGGTGTTATCTGCATTGGAAGATGGGCGCATCGTCGCCGCCCAGCAGGGGCAGTTGCTGGCAACCTCGTTCCATCCTGAATTAACAGACGATACGCGCTTCCATCAATATTTCATTTCTTTAGCATCGTAATTTGTGACCGAGTGCGGTATATTTACAGGGGCATGTGCCCCTGTAAATTAAGATGACCATTCGACCTCTCGACTTCCTTGATCTTCCCATCATTGCTCGATATCGAAACGACGTGCTCACGCTCGACAGTATGCGCGCGCTGACTCGCGGGCATCCGCTTGGAGCGATGGGCTTGCTGGCATATATCAACCCGGCACGCCATTTGTATGCGGCGGTGAAGAAAACGGAAGATGCCTCATTACTCGGAGGCATTATTCATACACGCGGCGAGACCTTTGCCAAATTGCTATATCTTGCGCCCGCTTCAAAATTGAACGACCCCAACCTGCCAGCCCTGATCGAACATCTTGCTGTGCAAGCAGGCGAATGGCAGGTATTTCAGGTCCTTGCCGAAGTGGATGAGACGAGTGATGTTTTTATTGCGTTGCGCCGGTCGGGGTTTGCCGTCTATGCTTGGCAGCGGGTTTGGGATGTGAGTCAGATCCAGAAAACAGAATCAGGCTCAAATCAAAGATGGAGGCGCATGCAATCCGTCGATTTGCCCGCCGTGCAGAGTATGCATTATCAGATCGTTCCGCCGCTGCTTCATCCTGTAGACCCGGCGCCGAAACTCCCGAATGGGTTGATCTATAGTGATGGGCATTGTTTTGCGAACGTGAACTATGGTGCATATGGTGTGATGTTGACTCCGTTGATCTTGCCCAGCCAGGGTAATGTCAGTGAGAAGATCGCATCGCTGGTAAACAACCTCGCAGACCGTCGCGGACGGTCGGTTTATTTGAATGTGCGTTCATATCAAGCTTGGCTTGAACCGGTGCTGGAAGATCTTGGTGCGAAAGTTGCGCCGCGGCAGGCGGTGATGGTGAAATATCTCTCGCGCCTGGTGAAGGAAGAAGTACCCGCCCGCGTGCTGCCTGCGAATGCGCGCATTCAACCCACACAATTCACAAGAATGGATTCGGATGAGTAGCTGGTCGATCTATAACAAGGGAAAAACCATCGGCACCACCACCGCCGAAGGCGGGCTGATTCTTTCAGACGAATCCAACGAAGACGGTGCGCGCATCACCTTGAAACGCGGCAACAGTTACGTTTCGGTCTCTCTGCACATTCACGGCTGGATGGACCACACCCGCTTCTTCTCCACCGATGCCGACGCCCAGCGCGAATACCGCGCCATGCGCTCCGCGGTCATCAACGTGCTAACGATCATCAACACCAAAGACGCAAGTGAAATAAAAATTTGGGAAGCAATATCCGATTTTGTCAGGCGGTTTCCATAAATGATAAAAGCATTGATCTTCGATTTCGACGGGCTGATCCTCGACACTGAGACACCCGAAGTTTTGGTTTGGCAGTCTATTTACAACGAACATGGATTTGAACTCCCCGTAGAAGAATGGGAAAAAACCGTGGGCGGATACGGTATCTCAACCTTTGACCCTGCCCAGAATCTCTCGCTTCTTTCTCAGGGACGGCTGGATCCTGTTTCCCTTCGAGCCCGCTACAGGCTGGAAGCGGATGCGATCATCCACGCCAACCCCATCCTGCCCGGCATCATGGATATGATCCACGCCGGAAAAAAACACGGCTTGAAAGTTGCCATCGGTTCCAGTTCCCCGCACTCCTGGGTTGATACGCATACGAAGCGGCTGGATATTTATCATCATTTTGATCACATCATCTGCCAAGACGATGTCGCGCCGGGGCGCACCAAGCCCCACCCCGATATTTATTTGAAAGCGTTGGAAACCCTGCAAGTAGATAAAACTGAAGCGGTGGTCTTTGAAGATTCTCCCAATGGGGTCCTTGCATCAAAACGCGCCGGTGTATTCGTGGTGGCGGTACCAAATCCGCTGACCGCAAGGATGAATGTGCAAGGGGATCTTACCGTCTCCTCTCTGGCTGAGTTAACCCTGCACGATTTAATGAACAAGTAAAAGACACGTTTTGTAGAAACCATGCGGAAACGAATTTTTCCCATCCTCATTTCCATCCTTGCCTTGGCGGGCATTACATACATTTGGAGTAATTCCGAGCAAACACAAACACAGGTTGTTGCAACAGAAGACGTGCCTGTGTCCACTGCGGTTATTTCTGCAAATGCACCAGATGTTCTGCCGCTGGCGAACAACCCATTGAAACGATCCATTACGGCGGCAGGAGATTATCTCATCCGCCAACAACTGGCGAATGGTGAATTGGCATATCAGGTAAACATCCTTACCAATGACCGTTCATCCACCCCTTCTTACATTCGCTTGATGGGCGGAACAAGTGCGTTGTACACGGTGTGTCGTGTTGCAAATGAGACAGTCTATTGCGAAGCCGCTGACCGTGCTCTTGAACATTATCTTTCCAATCTACTGACCGACCCCGACCATTTCAAAGGAGCTTGTCTCTATACCAATGGGAGTTGTCCGCTGGGTGGTGCAAGTGTGACCATTGATGCCATCTACAAACGTTGGCTGGCAAACGGAAGCGTGATGTTAGGTGACCGAAACCTGCTGGGCGACGCCGTTGAACTGGGCTACTTTATTGTCTCCATGCGCCGACCTGAAGGTGGTTTGTATCATTCCTTCAACCCGCATATTGGCGGAACAGTCGACCCTAATTATTTTGACCCAACGTTCAACGGTGAAGCAGTAGCAGCTTTGTTGCAACTCTATGAAATGACGAGCAATGAGTTTTGGCTCGAACAAGCTCATGAAGTCAATTATTTCATGCTCGCTCAAACCGTAACGGAAGATTACGGGCATGGGTATGCACTGGCTTTGTTCGCCCGTTTAGATCAACTCAGCCAGGCAGATCAAAACTATGCTGATCAGATCGCAGACCTCATCATCGCCGGGCAGATCCGTTCGTTAAATCCGGCAAATTCCAGCATTGCAACCGCCACCAAGATCGAAGCCTTATCATCCATTGCACAGGCGCTTACCCTTTCCGATGTAGAATCTGCCGGGCTTGACCGCGAAATAAAAACATTCATCACATTTGTACAAGCGCGCCAATTCCCAGCCAATGACTGTACCTTTTCATTCGTAGATGGGATGATCGACCATTACAAAGGTGGTCTGGTCAACACCTGTGAAGATCCCTCCATTCGTGTGGATGGGGTGCAACATTGGGTCAACGGGTTGACGATGTATTTGGAATATTTGGGGATGAAGAATAAATAACCGGTAATAAAAAAGGACTGGCATCCAAATGCCAGTCCTTTTTTATTACCAAGATTTGTTACACAACCTTTTCGCGCATCACCGAGCTGACGTAGTCCATCAACGAGACGACCACAGCGATTGCGATCATCTGTGCGCTGGCAGCGCGATAGTTAAGCAGATTGATATTCTGCTGTAGTAGGAAGCCGATACCACCACCGCCTACAAAACCAATGATGGTGGACATGCGCACGTTGATATCCCAGCGGTACATGGTGTAGGAAATGTACGGCGGCACGATCTGAGGTACCACGGCGTAGATAATGGTCTGCAAACGATTCGCGCCTGTAGCAGTGATGGCTTCCAGGGGTCCAGCTTGAATGCTTTCCACTTGTTCGGAGTACAACTTTGCCAAACTCACAATGGTATGCAAGCCCAGCGCCATCACACCTGCAAAGGGACCGATGCCTACAGCGATCACGAACACGATCGCCATCACCAATGCTTCCACCGAACGCAATGAGTTCAGGATGGTGCGTGTGATGTAGTAAATCACTAAGCCTGTTGGCAGTGTATCTTTGGCTTTGGTGAAGATCGCGAGAAGAAGCCCAAGTGCGGCGCCAACAAGGATGGGTCCGGTTTGGGTATATTCGGGTCTACCGATCTGATACAGCCATTCCACCAGCCAGCCGAGCAAGCCGAGAACGGTTGCGCCAGCCGCTGCGGAGGTGATCAGGTTCAAGGTTTTGACTGTGACCTCAGGTAGTTTTTCAGAGGTGCGTTGCCCGAGTTTACTGAGGAAATTACTTAACACACCACCTGCAGCAAGTGCGCCAAGGGCGGGAGTGATTACTTTTAGGATGTCACCGAGTTGGAAGAGGAATCCTCCAAGGAAGGCAAAAGAACCCAGTGAAGCTTCAATGCCCGAACCTGCATTGATCATCAAGCCTGCCAATTGATACATCCAGAAGAAGCCGATTAATGCCGACACGAAGAGCACTGCCAGCCTGCCAATGCGAACTCCAAGTGGTGGTGCGGCAATATCATCCTGTGGCAATGCCCAGCGGATCGTAAAGCTCAGAATGAGAGGTGCAATCACAACGCTGATGATGTTGCCGAAAATATTGGAGGTTAAAGGTGTTGTGAAATCGGAAACCATGTTGACGACAAACAAACCAATAGCAATCCCGATCGGCCAGCCAAGTGTGGAGAGTGAAATGCTCGCCAGCGGGCTGCGCACCGGTTTCATTAGGTTACGCGCCGCAATGAAGCTGAGCGGAATGGCAAGGATAGTTCCCAATGTAGTTGCCAGCAATGCAAGGAACACGGTTTCGATGATCTTTTCCCAAGTGTCCTTTGCTGTTTGCGTGAACATGGGAGCCCCGATGTTGCGGCGCATGGTGGTGCGGATGTACTGTACATCATCGCTGGGGCGGTTTGGCAGTTCGAGGGTGGCAACAAAGTAACCTTCTGCATCCACAATGGCGGTTTCGTTGCCAAGTTCAACTACATTGGTCGGGTCATTGCCGGGTACAAAGCGAATGGGTCCGTTGGAGCCGGGGTAGAAGTTGAAGCCTTCGATGGTGACCGTCTCACCGGGTTCGGCACAGGTTGGGGTGACAACTACGTACGGTCCGGCGGTGTCTGGCGCTTCAACCGTTGCGCCGCCTGCCGGGCATGTCACATAGACGGGGGCAGTGAAGATTTCAACCTCTTTTTCGTATTCAAAAATATCAGGCTGTGCCAATGCTCGGGTAACTCGCACAAGGCTTTCCTGACGGCGTTCACTGCGCAATTCTTCAAGATCGATTTTGGTGATCTCGAAGCCATATGCATAGATGATCGTGCCAGCCAGAAAGGCAAGCCCTACGCTTAGTGATCTCAAAAGAGAGGATTTTTTATTATGGTTATTATCTTTCATGGCTAGCCCACCCTTTCTGCATCACGCCCATAGATGTCTTTGAATTTTTTATCATCGATCTCGCTGGGCAATCCCTCAAAGACAAGCTGCCCCTGATTGAGGGCGATAACACGATCGGCATAGCGGTGTACAAGATCGAGGAAGTGCAGGCTGCACAACACCGTTACGCCGTCGTTCTTGTTGATCTCTTCAAGGTGTTTCATGATGCTGTGCGCGAGAACAGGGTCAAGGCTGGCAACTGGCTCATCGGCGAGGATCATGTTCGGGTCCTGCATGAGTGCGCGTGCGATGCCGACGCGCTGCTGCTGTCCGCCGCTTAATTCGTCGGCACGCTGATAGGCTTTATCGGCGATGCCCACACGTTCCATTTGTTTGAGCGCCTTGTCCATATCTGCCTTGGAGAAGCGGTTTAAGAGACTCCAGGCCGGGTTCACATACCCAAGCCGCCCAGCGAGGACGTTGGTCACCACTTTTGAGCGATGCACCAGGTTGAAGTGTTGGAAGACCATGCCGATCTTGCGGCGGATGCGGCGCATCTCCTCTGGGGTGGCGGCGGTGATATCTTCACCATCCCACAAGATCTGCCCCGCGGTCGGGTCGATGAGGCGGTTGATGCAGCGCAGCAAAGTGGATTTGCCCGAGCCGCTTAACCCGATCACAGCGAGGAATTGTCCTTTTGGCACATCGAATGTGACATTGTCCAGCGCTTTGACGCCCCCGTCGTAGATCTTTGTCAGGTTTTTTACTTGAAGCATGAATGGGTTCTCGCAATCTGTAATGATTTTTGCATAATTAAGAATCCAACGTACATTGCCCCCATTATAAGAAGAAAAATGGCTTTGATAAAGACGAATTCGGGCAGGGAGAAATCCCTGCCCGAATGGATTACTGTAATTAAATTTTTAGCGGAGGGACTCGATGGTCGTTCCGGATTCCACAACCAGCTTGCGGATGAAGTCATATTCCGCATCAGCGGCGGCTTCCATGCCAGACCAGCCGTAGAAGTCTTCGCTACCGAGGGAGGTGCCCCACGCTTCGGTTTCGGCGAAGGCGAGCAGCGCTTCTTCGATCTGGGCGCGCAGTTCAGCGGGGAACTCAGGTCCGAAGGACATGGTGTCGTTGGGGATGTCGGGGGAGAGCATCAGGATGCGAACCTTGGAGACTACATCGGGGAACTCTTCGCGGATGTTGGCGCGGGCATCGAGGATGCGGTAGCCTTCGCAGAGCAACTGGCTTCCATCTTCATTGAGCGCGCAGCTGTTGACATCAACGGGAACTTCAGGATCCATGCCGAGATCCCACTTGGTGCCGCCTTCAGGGGCAGCGTAGGGGCTGTAGAACGCGGCGGCGAAATCTGCTTCACCGGTGTACACAGCGCGGACAGCCTGCGGGTGACCGCCGGCTTCGAGTTCTTCACTGGGTACAACGCCAGCTTCCTTCAGCATAACGGAAGGAACGAGGTAGCCAGAGGTGGAGCCGGCATCGGGGAAGGCGAACTTCTTGCCGTTGAGGTCTTCAATGGACTGAATGTCGCTGTCGCGGGCGACGACGATCATGGTCCAATAGACGCCCCAGCCGCGGCGAACGGCTTTGAAGGCAACGTCCACACCGCAGAGGTCATTGGCGAGCACATAACCGAAGGCGGGGATGAATGCCATGGTGTCGGCAGGGGAGGCGCACATTTCTTCGATGGTCGCGGCATAGGAGGTCGGGACAACCACTTCGAAGGTCAATCCAGTGGCTTCGTTCAATGCAGCAGCCATCACTTCACCGCCAGTCACGATTACGTTCGCATCCACGGAGGGGACGAACAACACCTTGATGGGGTGTTCAGGCGAGCCGATGGCGGGCATTTCTTCAGTGGGCTCGGCGGTGGGTTCTTCGGTGGGGGCTTCGGTGGCAACTGGTTCTTCTACCACTGGGGCTTCTGTGGCGGGCGCACCACAGGCGCTGAGCATCATCGAAATGGTTACGATGAGTGACAGCAGGACGAACAAATTACGTTTATTCATTTTTTCTCCTTCTTACTAGTGTATCGATATGATTTTGGGGTAGGGCTACCCCTGACAGGTTGATGATACCGCTTGTTAACATTGTTAACAAGTACGCTTCTCTTAAAAAATGAGTATGGATCTCACTATTCAAGTGAAGTGAAATTTGTCTTTACAACTTTTGCGGTACCTCAATATTATATCTGAATTTGTGAAAAGAAAAACAATACCCGGTTAAAACCCTTTTAGCATTTAATTAAAAGAAAAAGGCATATGTTGAGCATTTCAACATACGCCTTGACCCATATTGATTCTGACCAGGCTACTTCGCACGCATGCGGTTGTTGCGCGCGTTATGTTCCACTTCGGCAAGCCCCAGGGCTTCCATCAACGGAGGGATGTACATGCCAAAGCGGCCGCGAAAGCCTTTCTTTAGCCCATACCAGCCACCGATTGGGTTTTGAGGCGAGCGCGCCCAATATTCCACGGTGCCTTCCACGGCTTCCTGTTTTTCATCCTTGCTGCCAAGCTCCATCCAATCGCCGTGTTTTTTCAACATGGCATGCAGGTCTTTCAGACAGCGATAGTCATAATGCAGCACGGTGGTTCCAACCACACAGACGATGATCTCCTTGCCATCTTTTTCATCGATGTACATTTCATAGTCTGAGGTTTGCGGCGGGGTCTTTAACTTCCACGGGTTATCTTTCGTTCGCTTTTCCATGGCTGCCTCCTTAATTCTTTGAACGTTGAATGGTCTC
>JAFLCF010000161.1 GCA_017303735.1 Anaerolineae bacterium | reverse complement strand
TACATTCCGGTCATGCTGCCTGAAATGCGAGTCGACGCCTCTCAACTGGACCTCGAACTGTCTCGCCCTTCCAAGTCTGGTCATAACCTGTTTGCTTTCCCCGCCCAATCGAACTTCTCCTCCGTCAAGCATCCGCTCGAATGGATCGAGAAAGCTCATGCCCACGGCTGGGACGTATTGCTTGACGCCGCTGCCTTCGTCCCCACCAGCAAGCTGGACCTGAGCAAGGTCAAGCCTGATTTCGTGCCGATCTCTTTCTATAAAATCTTCGGTTATCCCACTGGTCTTGGCGCACTCATCGCAAGAAAATCCGCCTTGGCAAAACTGCATCGCCCCTGGTTCGCTGGTGGGACGATCACCGTCGCGTCAGTACAAGGTGACAAATACTATCTCGCCGAAGGCGCACCCGCGTTTGAAGACGGCACGCTTGATTATCTAAACATCCCTGCTTTGGAAATTGGTTTGAAGCATATCGAGTCAATTGGCTATGAGGTTATCAGTGAAAGAGTCAAAACCCTCACGGGCTGGCTGTTGGAAAACCTCACGTCTATGAAGCACAGCACCGGTGAACCTCTCGTGCGCTTGTTCGGACCCAACTCCACCGAAGGCAGAGGCGGAGCGGTTACGGTCAACTTCTACGACAAGAACGGCAAAGCCTTCGACCATCGCTTTGTTGAAAGTGAAGCCAACAAAGTGAATATCTCCCTGCGCACAGGCTGCTTCTGCAACCCCGGCGCAGGCGAAGTGGCACTCGGCATCTCTCGCGTGGAATTGGATGTATGCTTCACCTCGCCCGACCACAAAGACAAAATGACTATCGATGACTTCCGCCTGTGTATTGATGGCAAATCCTCTGGTGCAGTAAGAATTTCCGTGGGTCCCTTTACGAATTTCAATGATGTGCAGGCTTTGTTGACGTTCGCAAGAGGGCTGTTGAGTTAGTCGCACCACGTGACAGTCACCTTGAAGGTGACTGTCACGTTTTGTTACAATATATAAATTATTGTCGTCAACTAATAGTTGGGAAAGGAAAGAAATATGCCTCAAATTTACGGTGACAGGTGGGAGGTAAAAGAATCCCTTGGTGAAGGAGGACAAGCTCACACTTTCTTAGTTATCGATACAAATGGATCATCTGATACTCTTTATGTTCTTAAACGTTTGAAAAACAAAAACCGAATAGAAAGGTTTAAGCGCGAGGTTGAGGCTGTAAGGAATCTTAATCATGAGAACATAGTTCGTTTAATTGATTTTAATTTAGAAACAGATAAGCCCTATCTTGTTACAGAATATTGTAGAGGTGGAAGTTTATCAACAGCACATCCTTACTGGAACGAATCTCCTACTAAAGCGCTTGAGCTATTTGAACAGATTTGTATTGGCGTTGCTCACGCTCATTCAAATGGGATTATTCACAGAGACATTAAGCCAGATAATATTTTCCTCCGAGGGGATAAAGGTCCTGCTGTAATTGGTGACTTTGGAATATGCTTTGTTGAAGAAAATGGCTCAAGATTAACTATTCTTGATGAAGCTGTAGGTCCCGCATTGTTTATTGCTCCAGAGCTTGAAGATGGTCGTTTGGATAATATCTCCAATAAATGCGATATATATTCTTTAGGCAAACTTCTTTATTGGCTTTTATCTGGCGGAAAAATATTTAGCAGAGAAAAACACCGTGATCTAATGTGGGATTTAAGAAAAGAAAATATAGATACACTTACTGGATGGGATAATATCTATATGGAGCATGTAAATCGTTTATTAGACTTCATGATAGTTGATAACCCTGAAAAACGTCGGGGTGTTCAAAATATTCTAAGTTTGCTAAAGTCTACAAAGCGACTTGTGAGCAAGGAATTTACACCAATTACAAAGGACATTAGGCAACCATGTAGTTATTGCGGGCAGGGTGTCTATATTTTAATAGCGAAAGAACCCGGAAGTGTTCAGAATTTTGGGTTCAACCCAGTAGGTGTATCTGATTGGCGCATTATGGCGTGTAATGCTTGTGGGCATGTACAATCTTTTAGAGTTGATATGGCGAGCCAAAAAAAATGGTGGAAATAAGTTGAAGACCTCTAAAGTCTTAAAGACTTCGGAGGTCTTGTTTATAAAGATGTTCTGTTCAATTGACAATATCCTGCCAGCAAATCTATAATATCCTATAAGGAAATAGATAATATCCTGTCAGGGTATTTGGAAAATGTCGATACTTGTTTGTAAAAACATCAGGAGGAATTGCATGGCATCTCAAATTCAAGCGCTCAACCACTACCGTCCACAAATTGAATATGGCGAAACCGCTGGCTGGCGGGAGGTTGCCGAATTTCTAGAAGCCCGGACGACATTAAGCAAAACAGACATCATCGCTACCCTAACGGGTCTTCAAGATGCAGTGTTGCACTTCAATCTTCAAGGGCGTGGGGTCAAGCTCGAAGGGCTGGGAACTTACCTTCCGAATATCAACTATCAGGGCGAGATCGATGCGGCGCACCGTCTGGATAGGAGATTAAAGCGTCAGTTAAATAACGGCTCCTTTAGCGGGAAAATCCGAAACAAGAAAAATATCGGCAAAACTGTGGAGCAAGTGGTTGCCATGTGGAATGCCAAACATCCTGAAGACCCTGTGCTATACTGACAAAAGCCAAGAAAAAACTCTTTACGCTCTTCACGTACTTAGCGGTTCAAGGTCTAAGGAGAAACAAAATGAACATCCAAAACATTCACCTTATGTTCGAATACAACTACTGGGCAAGCGGAAAGATCCTTGCCGCCGCGGCAAAAGTAACCGAGGAACAATTCCTCGCGCCGGGAGACTATCCCTTCGGCGGCTTGCGCGGAACCCTCGTCCACATTATCGATGCAGAATATGGCTGGCGCGGTTTGTTCGAGAACAATAAATTCAACGAAGAGATCAACCCCGAAGAATTCACTGACCTGGCTTCTCTCACCAAACGTTTTCACATGGAAGAAGAAGCCATGCGAGCCTATCTCAACGGATTAAGCGATGAAGACATGGAAAGCCATAAAAAATATACTGCCGATAACGGCGAGCCGCGTGACCGAATCTTGTGGCATTGTTTGTATCACGTCGTCAATCATGGCACACAACACCGCAGTGAAGCCGCCGCCATCCTCACCCACTTCAACGCCTCACCCGGCGACCTGGACTTTACCGTCTTTCTAAATGAGATGAAGCCCAAATAAACACTACGCCAGCATGGTGCGCATCCGGCAAAGGGTCGGTATGATGCGGGTTTATTATCTAACAAAAGGAGTTTTCCAATGTCTACTCAACCTGCACGCCCCATTCGTTTTGTCGTCTTGCACATGCCCGGACCCAAATGGCAATATGGTGTAGACTATCGCCAACAAGCAGGCGTGAACGAACATGTGCAGCACTATCTCAAACTTCACGAGCAGGGCAAATTAGAACTTGGCGGACCTTTTCTTCTGCCTGATATGGGCGGCATGATGGTCACCACCAAAGATGTCTCTCTTGAAGAGATCGAAGCCTTCGCCGCCGAAGACCCCGCCGTACAATCTGGCTTGCTCATCTACGAAGTCCGCCCGTGGATGACCGCCATGGAGCATGAATGACCAACGGACAATCTCGCGCCAACATTAAACCCGGTATCACGGTGCTGATCGTGCTGAAACAAGATCAACGTACCGGCAAACTTACCAAAGGCATCGTCAAAGACATCCTGACAAATTCGCCTACACATCCGCATGGCATCAAAGTCCGCCTTACAGATGGGCAAGTTGGCAGAGTTAAAGAAATCGTCAATGTAAGTTAACATCAGATTAAGGCATCTAAGACGATGCCATGAACTCACTCAAACTCAACTACGACCAAATCGCATCTCAATACAATCAACGTTACCCTGCCACCCAAACCTGGGAGCGGGGACAGGCTCTGCTTGAACTTGCTCAACAAGTAAACGCCAAAACCATTTTGGAAGTTGGCAGCGGCACTGGCTTTTGGCTGAACCTTTTGAATCAGACCGGCGCTGCAATGTACGGGCTGGATTATTCGATGGGCATGCTGCAACAGGCGAAGCGACAACCCGCGCCTCTTTCTCTCAGCCGGGGCATGGGCACCCAACTCCCCTATCGTTCTTCTACCTTTGACCTTGTTTACTGCGTCGATGCCATTCATCACTTCGGCAATCATCGCGCCTTCATCCTTGAAGCTTACCGTCTACTCAAGCCGGGCGGAGCGTTGGCAGTCATTGGGCATGACCCGCACGAAGGCTCTTCCAATTGGTACATCTATGACTATTTCGATCAGGTCTATGATAATGATCTGAGGCGCTACCCCTCTGGGAATTCAGTATTAACCTGGATGGAGCAGGCAGGTTTCCATTCGGTCACTTCGCAGACGGCGGAGAACATTCACAATGTGCATGTGGGTGAAGCGGTCTTGAATGATCCCTTTCTCAAACACAATGCCACTTCGCAATTAGCATTACTAGATGAAAGAACCTATGAAACCGGGCTGGAGCGCATCAAACAAGCTTTGAGCGCGGCAAAAGAAAGCCGAGAACAGATCGTCTTTCGTTCCAATATCCATGTCAAGATGCTGTTAGGGTACAAACCTCGAAGTGTATACTCCGCTTGATGGTGAGTAGCAAGCCTGAGCGCAGAATGAAGCGAAAATGTCCGGTTGTAGAACCGGGCATTTTTTGTTCAGCATGCTATACTCGCAAGAAACATCCTCGTTGAGGTTTTCTAATGAAAAATTTTTCGTTCATTCTTATCATCACATTCCTTCTATCCGCATGCGGGTCATCATCCACACCGGCACCAGAGCCAACCACTGCCCCGCCTTCTCCCATACCGCCCACTGCAACAATAGAAGTGTTGCCCACTGTCACCCCGGTATGCATCTCCTCTGAACCGACCCAAAGCGATATTGACCGTGCGCTCGGCTACACCGGCAATATTTTCTCCGCACCGGAATGGGAGCAAAGTTATGAGACCTATGAAAACAAAGTGGCGGTTTATTGGGTCTCTGAAGAGGGAGTAGTTTTTATAGAAAATGTGATCTTCCCATGCGGCTACGAAGAACCTGACTTGAATAAGTATTTCAGCGACGAGCACTGGGATAGTGTTTTTGGAAATTATGAAAGTTACGAATTGGAGAACGAATGCCGCAACGATCAAGGGGTGCGGCTCTATGAATTCAGCGTAACAGATCAAGGCATCGACTACGATGCAAATTTCTGGTCCACCTATGATTCTACCAACACCATCATCACACTCATGTTACTGCTGCCTGCTGAAGCAGACATTGTATTGGATGAATATTCGGAAATGCTTTTCTCACAATTGCCTTACTGTGAATAGACCTTCATCTCAATCGTAAATCGGAAAATCCCATGTCCTCTCGCTACGATATCCTCTTTCAACCCATAAAGATCGGACCCGTCACCGCACCTAATCGTTTCTATCAAGTGCCGCATTGCAATGGCTTTGGCTGGCGCATGCCGCAAGGCATGGCAGCCATGCGTGGCATGAAAGCGCAAGGAGGCTGGGGTGTGGTCTGCACCGAAGAGACGGAGATCCACTACACCAGCGACCTATCGCCGTATTTCGAAGGTCGCATTTGGGACGATGCCGATATCCCCACCTGGCAACTGATGACTGAAGCGGTTCACAAGCATGGATCACTGGCTGGCATTGAGTTGACCTACAACAGTCACGACGCGGCAAATCTATATTCGCGCGCCGCGGCATTCGCTCCGCGCTCAATGGGCATCACGGGCGGAGGTGGCTATGAACCGGGTCAGGCACGCGCCGCCACAAAGGACGACCTCAAGCAAGTCCGCAAGTGGCATCGCAACGCCGCCATCCGCGCCAAGAAAGCGGGTTTCGATATTATCTACTGCTACGCCGCGCATAACATGACACTGGCGTTTCATCTACTTTCCAAAGACAATGACCGTTCCGATGAATATGGCGGCTCGCTTGAGAACCGCGTGCGCTTCTTCCGCGAACTGATCGAAGATACCAAAGAAGCCGTCGGCGATACTTGCGCTGTGGCTGTCCGCTTTGCTGTGGATGAATTGCTCGGCTCAGAAGGCATACAACACGATGGCGAAGCCAAAGAGATCGTCTCCATGCTCGCCGAACTGCCCGACCTGTGGGATGTGAACATCAGCGCATGGAAAAATGATTCCATCACCTCGCGCTTTGGCAAAGAAGGTCATCAGGAAAAATATATTTCCTTCGTGAAACAACTCACCACCAAACCCGTCGTCGGCGTGGGGCGTTACACCTCACCCGACAGCATGGTCTCCGCCATCGAGCGCGGCATCATGGACCTCATCGGTGCAGCGCGCCCGTCCATTGCAGACCCGTTTTTGCCGAACAAAATAAAAGAAGGCAGGCACGAAGATATCCGTGAGTGTATCGGTTGTAATATCTGCGTCACAGGCGATACTCGCTTCGTGCCCATTCGCTGCACACAGAATCCCACCATGGGTGAAGAGTTTCGCCGTGAATGGCACCCCGAAATCATTGCGCCGAAAAAATCAAATGATGAAATTCTCGTCGTCGGCGCAGGACCTGCTGGGCTTGAAGCGGCTCGGGCGTTGGGTCAGCGCGGGTACAAGGTCATTCTCACCGACGCGCAGCGTGAGGCGGGCGGTCGCGTCTTGCTTGAGTCTCAACTTCCGAATCTCATTGAATGGCGGCGCGTTATCGATTGGCGTCTTACGCAAATCAACAAACTCGAAAATATTTATTTCTATCCCTCCAGCCCGATGTCCGCGCAAGATGTCCTCGATGCCGATGCACCGCATGTCATCCTCGCCACCGGCGCAACCTGGCGGCGCGATGGCGTTGGTCGTTATCACTCTCGTCCTATTCAAGGCAATGGCAACATCTTCACGCCTGATGATCTGATGGCGGGAAAACTCCCCACTGGCAAAGTTATCATCTACGACGACGATCATTACTACATGGGTGGCGTGCTCGGCGAGTTACTCGCCACGAACGGCTGTGAAGTGACTCTCGTTACACCCGCTCCCACCATCTCTGCGTGGACAGAATACACCCTCGAACAGGAACGCATCTACAAGCGCCTCCTCAGCCTAAACGTGACTCCGCTCCCCCACCACGCTCTCGCCTCTTTCTCCCCGACAACTGCCACTGTGGCCCAAACCTTCACCAACGCCGAGTCGACTCTTGCCTGCGATGCCATCGTCATGGTCACAGACAGAATCCCCAACGACACGCTTTATCACGAACTCAAGCCCGCCCTCGCGGACGGACACCTCAATTCCCTGAGAATCATCGGTGATGCCGAAGCGCCCAACATCATCGCACAAGCCGTATTCGCCGGTCATCTTGCCGCCAGAGAATTCGACGAAGCCATCAACCCCGATGTGACACCATTCAAGATCGAGCGGGTTACAACTACCAAGTAATCGAATCTGCTCTATTGGGGGCTTAGCCCCCAATAGAGCAGATAAATTTTCGTAGAGAGCATCAATGAACACAGCCGAACTCAAACGAAATTTCCAACCCTCCGTTTTATTGCCTAGTCTTAGCGCCGGATTGATCAATGCGATCATCCTCATCAGCGTGGAAATTTCACTTGCGGCGCTCATTTTCTCTGGTGATCTGAGTCAATTCCTGCCGCGCGGCATCGGTATGATGTTGATTGGTACGGTCATCGTCACCATCTTCATTGCGCTGACATCCTCCCTCGTCAACATGATCGGAGTGCCGCAGGATACTCCAGCCGCGCTCATGGCGTTGATGTGTGCCGGGGTGGCGGCGACTCTCAAAGGTCAAAGCCCTGAGGCGATCTATTCCACCGCAATGGGCGCCATCATGCTGGGATCCTTATTGACCGGGGTCTTGTTCCTCATCCTCGGTTGGTTCAAACTGAGCGGATTTGCCCGTTATGTGCCATATCCGGTTGTGGGCGGTTTTCTGGCAGGCACGGGGTATCTATTGCTCAAGGGTTCTTTTAGTGTGATGGTGAATGTGCCACAACACATAGCGAACCTTCCCATGTTCTTTGCGCCATCCGTTCTCTGGAACTGGTTGCCCGGAATTTTATTTGGGTTGGTCTTATTACTCGTTTTGCGGCGGTTTAGTCACTTTCTGATTTTGCCCGGTGCGGTCATCCTCGCGTTGATCTCGTTCTATATCTTTTTACTCATCTCCGGCATCTCCATGGAAGAAGCCGGGGCAAATGGTTGGCTCCTAGGTCCGTTCCCTGCCGGTGGGCTATTTCATTTCTTTACACTTGAAAATTTGGGCATGGTGCAATGGGGCGTGATCTTTAGCCATGCCGAAACCTATGCAACCTTGTTCGGTTTAAGTGTCATTTCATTGCTGCTCAACTCAAGCGGATTGGAAGTGGTCTACAAACAAGATGTCAACCTCGACCGCGAATTGATCTCTGCCGGTGGCGTGAATCTCATTGGCGGGTTGATCGGCTTTCCGGTTGGGTATCAGACCCTCGGTTTCTCTGCATTACCGAATCGCTTTGGCGCCAAGAGCCGTTTGGTGGGTGTTTCCACGGGCTTGTTCTGCGCGTTGGCATTGTTCTTTGGCGCATCTGTTATTTCGTTCTTCCCAAAATTTTTAATGGGCGGCATGCTCTTCTTTCTGGGCTTGTCTTTCCTTGCCGAATGGCTTGTCGACTCTTACAAGCTGCTTCCGCGCATGGACTATGCTTTGATCTGGGTCATGCTCATCATCATTGACCGGGTCGGTTTTCTTCCAGCCATTGGTGCGGGCATTGTGATATCTGCCTTATTGTTCGTGATCAGTTATGGCAGCGTCAGCATTATCAAGAATGTGTTTTACGGCGGCACTTTGCACAGCCGGGTGGAACGTCCGCAACGGCATCGCAGCTATCTCGCAGATCACGGCGACCAGATTCATATTCTGGTCTTGCAGGGTTTTATCTTCTTCGGCTCCGTTCAGCGGATTTTGGAAAACGTGCGCAAACGCATGGCATTGAAAGACGAAGACGAGTTGAAGTATCTCGTGCTGGATTTCAGACAAGTAAAGCGGCTCGACTCCTCCGCCATTTTCGGGGTGACACGCCTCAAGCAGTTGACCGAAGCCGGAAACGTTGTGATGGCATGGTCTGGGCTTTCAGAAGATATTCACGCGCAAATGGAACGCAGTGGTCTTTTAGAAGGGCAGGGGAAGGCATTCGCCATTTCTCCAACGCTCGATCACGCACTGGAATGGTGTGAGAACAAACTGCTGGCACTTGAAAAAGAACAACCCACCATGGATATTGGTAAAAGCATCCTCACTACTTTGAATCGTTCCTTCCCCGGTATCACGCGTATCAAAGACTATATGAAACGCGAAGATATTCAGGCGGGTGAATACTTTATTCGACAGGGTGAAACATCGAACGATCTGTTTTACATCGAATCAGGGTTGGTGACCGTGGAGTTCGAAACCATCAAAGGGGAGATGATGCGGCTTCGCAGTGTAAAAAACGGTGCGATGCTGGGTGAGATCGCATTTTATCTGGGCGGTGTGCGTTCGGCTTCGGTCAAAGCTGAAGTTTCCAGCACGATCTACCGGTTGACATCTGAAAGCCTGCGAAGGATACAAAAAGAAGATCCGGCTCTTGCCGCCCTCTTGCATGAGTGGATCGCCCAAACTTTGGCAGAACGTTTGGCAGAGAACAACCGGCTGATCGAAATATTCATGGATTAAAAACCACTCAGTTGAGGGCGAAGCCCCCAACTGAGCATTTAGGGCATACAATTACTCCATGCCCTCTCCTCTCATCCTCGTCACTGGCGCAACGGGTTATATCGCCAGCCTGCTCATTCCCCAACTACTTGAAAAAGGATACCGCGTCCGCGCGATGGCAAGGCAGCCAGAGCGTTTGCGCAAACGCGAATGGTACAAACACGTAGAGATGGTCCGTGCCGATGTGATGGAGCCGGAAACTCTCGTTACAGCCATGCAAGGCGTACATGCAGCGTATTACCTTATCCACAATATGGCGGCTGGGCATGGGTACACCACCATCGAATTGGAAGGCGCACAAAATTTTTCATCCGCTGCCGAACAAGCAGGGATTGA
>JAFLCF010000160.1 GCA_017303735.1 Anaerolineae bacterium | reverse complement strand
TCAACATTTCTTCGGAATGGTTGCCTCTATTTTATGAATTTGGAGAGTCGCTTTTGGCGGCTCTCTTTTTTTATCTCAGACAGAGGAGAATGCAAATGGCAACAAAAAATAGCAAGACAAAGCCCAAGGGCAAGAGTCAGCCTGCGGCGCCAAAGCAGGTGGAGGTTAAGAAAGAGGCGACAGCATCCGGTGTGATGGGCTATCTGCCCGATGACACTCCGCCCGTCGGTGCGATGTTGAGCCTCGGCTTCCAACAAGTGCTGACGATGTTCCCGGCAACGGTGTTGGTGGCGGTGTTGACAAAGTTCGATGTGGGCGTGACGCTGCTGGCATCTGGCTTGGGAACCATCATTGCCCTGTTGGTTTCGCAGCGCAAGATTCCCATGTATTACGGTTCGTCGTTTTCATATATCGCTGTGGTAGTGACGGCGATGAGCCTGTACGCGGGTGATTGTTTCGCTAGTGATGCTGCTTATTGCGCTGAAGGCGTGCGGCTGGTGCAGGTGGGCATCATTGGCACTGCTGTAGTAGAAATTTTGGTCGGCTTGCTCATCATGCGTGTAGGAAAGAGCGCGCTTGATAAAGTTTTGCCGCCGATTGTGACGGGCTCCATGGCTGTGGTTATCGGTATTGCTTTAGCAGGTGCAGTTCTGGGCATGGCGAGCGGAAACTGGCTGGTGGCATTCGTGACCTTGCTGGCAACTGTTTTATGCTCTGTCTTTTTGCAGAATAAAGGCTTGCTCGGCATGTTGCCGATTTTGTTGGGCGCGGTGATCGGCTATGTCTTCTCTGCCATGCTCGGCGTCGTGGACTATAGCGTGATCGCCAATGCGGCTTGGTTCCGTGTGCCAGCCATCACCTTACCCGCTTTCGGTGACCCGCGCGCCTGGGAATTGGTGGTGAGCATTTCATTGATCGCGATTGCGACCATTCCCGAATCGACGGCGCATCTATATCAGATGAGCTTATATATTGATACACTCGCCGAACAACTTGGACGCAAGCCGTTCAACATCAAAGAATTGATCGGTTTGAATCTCGTAGCCGATGGCGCCGATGACCTCGTGGTTGGTTTCCTCGGCGGCGCAGCGGGTACGAACTACGGTGAGAATAATTCGCTGATGGCGATCACCCGCAATTACTCCATCCCGGTTTTGATGACGGCAGGCGCGATGGCAATTTTGCTGGGCTTCGTAGGTAAACTGGCGGGCTTGGTCAATTCCATTCCGGTCGCGGTCACAGGCGGACTTGCCATCTATCTCTTCGGTGTGATCGGTATGCAGGGCGTGGCGCTCATCCAATCGGAGAAGGTGGACTTGTTCAACCCGAAGAATCTTGCCATTGGTTCTGCCATCTTGGTCTGCGGCATCGGCGGCAACCTCGGGCTCGAGAACGGACTATTCCCCTTCACGGTGCCGGTAGTCTTCCCACAAGGTATTCCGGCGATTGTGTTCGCCGCCATTGTAGGCATCGTGATGAATTTGATCTTTGTGATTTTCAAGAAGGATTAATTCATTCGTACACGGAAAACACGGATTAGACGGGCAAAATATCCTCTTTCCGTGTTTTCCGTCCAATCCGTGTACAAAAAAGAGGCTGTCATGAAAATGACAGCCTCTTTTCATTCTTATCCTGGGTTTTTCTGCGATGTCATCTTGTATTTCTTGATCGCGTTCCAACCGACGAGCATCTTCTCTTTCTCATCCCATAGACGGAAGTACAACGACTTCAAACTATCGCGGAAGGTCAGCGGCTCGATCTGGAATTCAGGGTTTTCGTTATGACACTCCTCCAGCTTGTAGTTGGGGATCTTTGGGCTGAGGTGGTGAATGTGATGGAATCCGATATTTCCCGTGAACCACTGTAAAACTTTGGGAAGCTTATAGAAGGAGCTGCCGTCCATACCGGCATTGAAGAAGCTCCAGCTCTGGTGGCGTTCCCAATAGGTCGGCTCGAAGTTGTGCTGCACATAGAACAGCCACACACCCGCACCGCACGCCATTAACAAAATGGGAAGTTCCACCATCACATACGCCTGCCAGCCGATCAGGTGAATCGTCCAGCCGACGAAGCCGAGCAATGCCAGGTTGGTCCAGATCACGCTATTCTTTTCGCGTTTGCCTGCGCCTGTATCCCAAAAACGATGGGCGATCACAAATACAATTGTTGCGCCAACGGTGAAAAGGATGAACGGGTTGCGCATGATGCGATACCCAACTTTTTTGTACCAGGGTGCTGCCAGATATTCCTCCACGGTCATGGTATACACATCGCCAATGCCGCGGCGGTCGAGGTCACCGGCGGTGGCATGGTGAATGGCGTGCGAATGTTTCCAATTGTAGTAGGGAGTCCAGACGGCGGCACCGAGCAAAAGCCCCATGCGGTCATTGGCAAGTTTGCTTTCGAAGAACGAGCCGTGGCAACAATCATGGAAGATGATGAACATACGCACCATGAATCCCGCAGCAGGAATGGTCAACAACAAGGTCAACCAGTAGCCCACTTGCAGGCTGAGATATGCCAGATACCACAGCACGAAAAATGGAATGACCGAATTGAAAACCTGCCACAAACTGCGCCAGGTTTCGGGGTAGGCGTATTTGGCAACGATCGATTGCCATTTGAATTGTTCAGTGCTCATAAGAAAACCTCCGAGGTCTGAGTATGGTGTATACAACCGTATTTCGAGACTGCCGTTACGCGAATTTCCTGAATATCTGAAAATTGCCCCCCTTGGGCATTCGTCTCTATTAAATATCATACTGCGGAATAATAAAAAATGGCAGTGAATAAATATCTGTTTACAGTTGCCCCGGTTTCGTCTTATACTGGCGACATGTTAAAACTTCCCGGATTAATCGACCCCCACGTCCATGTACGCGAACCCGGCGCCACCCACAAAGAAGATTGGGACACTGCCACTCAAGCTGCCCATGCAGGCGGAGTCACCACCATTCTTGGCATGCCCAATACAAAGCCGCCGATCTTCGATGAAGCGACTCTCACCCTCGCACTGGATGCCGCCAAAGCCAAAGCCCGCTGCGACTATGGTCAATACGTGGGAGCTGGACCCGATAATGCGGACATCGCCGCCTCGCTCGCGCCGAGAGCTGCCGGGCTAAAGATGTACCTTGACTCCACCTTTGGCGAATTGCGCCTCGACGACATGACCTTGTGGATGCCGCACTTCCAAAAATTCCCAAAATCGGCACCGATGGTGATGCACTCCGAGAGTCGCACATTGGCGGCGGCAATTTTATTTTCTGCCATCTATGACCACCCGCTTCACATTGCGCATGTTTCCCTAAAAGAAGAGATCCTGCTCATCAAAGCCGCCAAAGAAAAGGGAATCAAAGTCACCTGCGAAGTTTGCCCGCATCATTTGTTTCTATCAAAAGACGACATCCCCTCCATCTCGCATGGGCATCCCGGCAGAGGCGAAGTGCGTCCGCGATTAGCCACCAAAGAAGATGTCCACAGCCTGTGGACAAATATAGATGTAGTCGATTGTTTCGCCACAGACCATGCGCCACATACATTAGAAGAAAAAGATGGCGAGAATCCACCTCCGGGCTTCCCTGGGTTGGAGACGATTCTGCCGTTACTGCTAACCGCAGTGGACGATGGACGATTGACCATAGACCATATTGTGCAAAAACTGCACACCAACCCAAAACGTATTTTCAATTTGCCTGAACAACCAGAGACTTGGGTGGAAGTGGACGAGAATGCTACCTATGAGATCAAAGCCAGTGAATCTTTCACCCGTTGCGGCTGGACTCCCTTTGAAGGTTGGAAGGTAAAGGGCAAAGTCCGCAAGGTGGTTTTGCGCGGGCAGACGGCTTTTGAAGATGGGAAGGTTCTCGCCGAACCCGGTTCGGGTAGGGATGTGAGAGCTTCTGGGATTATCTAAATTTGAGGTGCTACTCAAGAAAGTACAATGTCATTCTGCCTGTACCGTGCGTAGGCACGCGTGAGCCGCGCCTTTGCTCTCGGCGGCGAAGAATCTCTACGATTATCTAAGAGACCCTTCGGTCGCGAAGAACGCTCCCTCAGGGTGACATGCTCTTTTGAATCCACAGCCTGATTCTGGGCTGTGGATAAGCGATTGCGCTGATTCCGTCTAATTTGCAGGATTGCTATCCGAAATATCTAGTAGACTGCCCACATTTTGGGCTATTTGTTTAGACAAGGAAACCCTCACTGGGCACCAAAACTGTGGATAAGTGCCCCTTATCTGTGGAAAAGTCCCCTCTCCTGTGGACAACATAGCCTTTTATGAGAGAAAACGTCCGACAACTTATTTAGGTCATACCCCCAAATATGGGGGGTGTTTTTTGTAAAATCCAAGATATGGATTTTTATGATCGAGTACCAAATTTCCGCCTCTTGTTGTGGATAAGTTATCCAACAAAACTCCACAGCGAGTGTAAGGCTTGGGTTGAGCAAACAACCAAAGGGTTAGGGTGAGGCTCATGCACTTCATCCATATATGGGGGTTGAATCTTGTTATCCACAGTATCCACACCCCCTACTAATATTACGAATCCATAATGATACTTATATACCACTTGAATCCTATATGGTATTCCTATACAATCCACAACGTAAGTCCGTCCCCAACTTAGCCAACCTTGGGAGGTTGCTCATGGATATGATCAAAGTTTCAGCCAACTCCCGTACCTCAGCCGTCGCCGGGGCGATTGCAGGGGTGATTCGAGAACATAAACGGGCAGAAGTGCAAGCCATTGGTGCAGGCGCTGTCAATCAGGCAGTGAAGGCATTGGTGCTTGCAACAAGTTATTTGAAGAACGATGGGATCGAGGTGGCTTGTGTCCCTGAGTTCGTGGATGTTGAGATCGAGGATAAGGTTCGCACCGCCATTAAGTTGGTGATCGAGCCGCGCACGCCTCCGACTCCACCTGCTTCGTAAGATATTTAGGTGACTGTTATCTCCAGGGTGACAGTCACCATGTTTCTATTTTTGCGACAACAGGGGGGATTTGGACGCCTAGCAAGGGTATAATTTTCGCACGCGGATTCGCCTCAGGCTCCGCTCGTGCCTTTCATGACCCATCAAAAACGGTTCTCCCGCCTTGTCCTTTTGCTAACCCTATTCACAGCCTTATGCGCCGGGTTGTTCTCTCCGCACGTGGAGGGTGTGGAGGCGAAGCCTAGGAAAGCACCCGCGACAAGTGTTGTGATTAGTGAGTTTCGGACGACGGGACCAAGTGGTGGTAACGATGAGTTTATTGAAATATATAACCCAACCAATATGTCAATATTTCTTAACGGACTAAAGCTTAGAAAATCTAGCGGATGTGGCTCAACACTTACTGATTTATATACTTTTACTGTGGTAAATCTTCAGCCTGGTCAACACTATCTGGTATCAGGGCTAAGTTATTCTGGCTCTAATCAAGACATTAGATTGTCAACCGAAATGGGGATTGCTGACAACGGGGGGATTGCGCTCACAGATAATACTGATAATCCCATTGACCAAGTTGGCATGTGTTCAACCACTGCCTATAAAGAGCCATCAGATGGTTCAGGCGTTTTAACTCCAATGACATCAACAGATGGTACTAATAATAAGAGTTATGAACGCAAACTTAGTGGGTGTAGCGATTCTAATAACAATACTATCGATTACGTCCTTATTAACACTGGCACCCCACAGAATTCATCGACCCCTGTAACTCCTTGTTTGTTTATAACAGATGTGAATTCGTCGAAGCTTGATGGTACATACACCTCTGGTGAAGTAATCGATATTGATGTTGTTTTTAGTAATAATGTAAACGTTAGTGGCAATCCAACTCTGTTACTTGAAACAGGTGGAACAGACCAGAAAGCAATATATGATGTTAGTGCTGATACTAATGATAATGACAATATAGTCACCTTTCGTTATACCGTATTAAGCACAGACTCATCTTTAGATTTGGATTATGCTTCTTCTTCAGCTTTGTCGCTAAATGGAGGTTCAATCACTGGTGCGGTTGGTGATTCGTTACTTGATTTACCTGCACCAAGTGCAAGTGGTTCTTTAGGGGTAAATAAAAATATTCAAATAAATGCTGTTGGCGCCCCAACTCTTATCTCCATAACAAGGCAAAACCCATCATCAACGCCAACTAATGCAGATACACTTGTGTTTAGAGCAACATTTAGTGAAGCTGTAAATAGCTTAACTGTAAATACAGATGATTTTGTAGTAACTGGCACATCTGCTACTGTAACACTTGTTACTCCAATAAATGGTTACATATTTGACTTGACCATTTCAGGTGGAGATATTGCAAGTTTGAATGGTATTGTTGGAATCGATATTAGCTCAACTGCGACAATTACAGATATAGTTGCAACTTCAATGCCAGTAAATCCAGAGCCCTTTATCGATGATGTTTATACAGTAGATAATACTCAGCCCACAATAATTTCCATCAACCATTCTGCATCATTGGTAGAACCTACTTCTACCCAGCCCGTACTTTTTACTATTGTTTTTTCTGAACCAATTGTTGCTTCATCGCTTACACCAACAGATATTACCTCAACTGGTTCGATTACTTCTGGTATTACTTGGTATATATCATCTACCTCAGATCCAAAAGTTTTTAATTTATCAGCTACAGTCTCAGGAAATGCAAGCGATAGTGGCACTCTTATTCCATCACTTAGTGGAAATGCAGTGGTAGATTTAGCTGGAAATGGCAACATCTTATTTAATGGTGGTTGTGCACCACCTGAACCTAACAGTTGTGTAGATCTTGATATTACAGATAACCCCACAGTTACAGTTGACCAAGCATCAACTCAGCTTGATCCCACAAGTGCATTGCCTATCAATTTCATAGTCAAATTTTCCGAGCCAATTAACACCGCCACCTTTGTCACTTCAGACATCACCCAAACTGGCACAGCATCGAACGTAGTCTGGAGCCTTACCAACTCTGGCGATAATATGACCTTCACGCTTTCGGCTACATCTTCTGGCTATGGCACCATCATTCCTACTATTGCAGCTAATCGCGTTACAGACTTATCAGGTAACAATAACACGGCTAGTGCTTCCACAGATAATACAGTCACGTTTGCGGCTTCCAGCGCCCGGTCTGTAATTATTAATGAAATTGCATGGGCAGGCACTACCTCCAGCCTGACTTCCGATGAATGGATCGAACTTTATAACACTACCAACGCGACCATAAATATCACGGGTTGGACGCTAAAAGCAGCAGATGGTACCCCTACCATTACCCTAAATGGCACGATCGCGGCTGGTGGATATTTTCTGCTTGAACGTGATGATGACAATACCGTTGATATTCCGGCAGATCAAATCTATACGGGTGACCTTTCCAACAGCGGCGAAGCCTTATCTCTGCTCGATGGAGCGAATGTTGTCATCGACACTGCCAATGGAAACGGAGGTAGTTGGCCCGCCGGGAGTACCTCCACTTACGGCACGATGGAACGTAATGGCTCCAGTGCAGACAATGATAGCAATTGGCATACCAATGTAGGCACCAAGCAAAATGGAAAGAATGCCAACGGCGGAAATATTCTCGGTACGCCAAAGCAGAGTAATTCGCAAACACTTTCTCCCACACTCACTCCAACTAAAACACCCATCCCTACCTCCACACCCATTCCGCCCACAGCCGTCATCGACCCGCGCCCCATCATCAATGAGATTCTGGCTCGCCCCGGCTTCGACTGGAATCAAGACGGCGAGACCAATGTCTTCGACGAGTTCATTGAGATCAAGAACCTGACCGCAATTGACATCTCGCTCAACGGTTGGAAACTGGACAAGGTTGTGCCTTCTGGTCAACCCGCCAAATCGTTCTCCCTGCCCGATGTAACCCTTAAACCCGGCGAGCGCGTTGTCTTCTATACCCAGCAAACCAACCTTCTGCTCAGCGATGGTGGCGAAACCGTGCGCCTCGTCAATGCCAGCGGCAAGATCTACGACGCTTTCACCTATGAGCTTGCCCGCGCCGAAGACAAATCTTTCTGCCGCCTGCCCGATGGCACCCCCGGCAACTCCTGGTTCGAAGACTGCATCCCCACACCCAACCTCAGCAACACGCGCGAAGGCAAATCGCCCACCTCACCGGATAACGGCAGTTCTCCCGTCTGCAACCTGCCTGATACCATTCCGCTTGATTTCTTCATCCCCGAATGCAACGGCTATGGCGGTGCCATTTGGAATCCCTTCTATTGGGATTTCACCAACTGGCTCGACAAACTATTCATTCAACAAACTGACGAGAAATGGCCCAGCTTCATTGAGTAAAATCAAGACCCTAAAGATCTCCAAGACCTTTAGGGTCTTTTTATAAAAAGGAAACCATGGAAACCTTCATCTCTTTTTTGGAAAAACGCGTAGACGACTCATCCTCTCTACTGTGCGTGGGACTCGACCCGCACCTCTCCGACCTCCCAAACCCCACAGCCGCCTCCGCGCTGACCTTCTGCCTGAATCTCGTCAAGCAGACCTCTCGCTACGCCGCAGCTTTCAAACCCAATGCCGCCTTCTTTGAAGTCTTCGGCGCGGAAGGTTGGGTTGTACTCAAGCAAGTCATCGAAGCCATCAACGAAGAATCAGACCGTTTAGGTTCGCGCATTCCTATTATCCTGGATGCGAAGCGGGGCGATATCTCTTCCACCGCCGAGGCGTACGCCCAATCCGCTTTTGAGCATCTCGGCGCAGATTGCATCACCTTGAGCCCTTATCTCGGCAAAGATTCGATTGAGCCATTTCTTGGTCACAAACAAAAAGGTGTGTTCTTACTTTGCAAAACATCCAATGCTGGTTCAATGGACTTGCAGAATTTGCTCGTCATGCCCATGGGGTCAGACCAGCCCATGCCGATGTATATTTACGTGGCAAAACTTGCCCAGCAATGGAATGAGAAAAATAATGTGGGCATTGTCGTCGGCGCAACGCATCCGCAGATCATGGAAATGATCCGAGCCGCTGTTCCAGACCTGTGGTTTCTCTCACCTGGCGTCGGCGCACAAGGTGGCGAATTAGAGCTGGCGCTCAAGGCTGGGCTGCGTACAGATGGCAAAGGCTTGCTGTTGCCCATTTCACGAGCCATCTCGCGTGCCGATAACCCCGGCAAAGCCGCGGCAGAAATACGTGATGAAATATTGAACATCAAGCGAGAGTTAAAAAAATAGGAGCCATTATGACAAACGAATTACCAATTACCAATTACCAATTATCCTCTCTTGCCGACGGTCTTCTCGAAGCAGGCTGCATCAAATTTGGTGAGTTCACGCTCAAGTCAGGTCTTAAGTCTCCCATTTACATTGACCTGCGCTACATCATTTCATTTCCAAAACTGTTGGAGCAGATTGGTGCGGCATATTTACCTTTGCTCTCCACTCTCCACTTTTCCCGCATTGCGGGGCTGCCGTATGCAGCTATTCCGATTGCCACGGCAATTTCATTGGCTGGTGATTACCCCATGATCTATCCGCGTAAGGAAGCCAAAACCTACGGCACCAAAGCCGAGATAGAGGGTGAGTATCATGCCGGTGAGACGGTCGTTGTCATCGACGACCTTGCCACGACTGGCGGTAGTAAATTCGAAGCCATTGAAAAACTCACAGGCGTTGGGCTGGTGGTGAAAGATGTGGTTGTGCTGGTCGATAGACAATCCGGCGCGAAAGAATCCCTGGAACAGGCAGGCTACAAACTCCATGCTGTGTTGACCATTACGCAGTTATTAGACCATTGGGAAGCGAATGGCAAAGTAACAAAAGAAAAGATCGAAGAGACACGGGCGTTTTTGAAACAGACAAAAGGTTAATACATGATAGGGCTGGCTGTAAATGTGGCAGTAATTCACGAAGACAAGATTCTATTGACACAGCGAGAAGATTTTGAAACCTGGATTTTGCCAAGTGGTGGTGTAGAGGACGGAGAGAGCGTTGCTCAAGCCGCAATCCGCGAAACGAAAGAAGAAACCGGGTTGGACGTGGAATTGACGAGAATGGTTGGTATATATTCTCGTTTCAGCAACATGCCTTCAGTCCATGCTGTCTTATTTGTTGCTAAACCTATTGGTGGTGAGATCAAATGTCAGGAAGGCGAAACGATAGCTGTAGA
>JAFLCF010000016.1 GCA_017303735.1 Anaerolineae bacterium | reverse complement strand
GACATTATGAAAAAGCTGCGCGCCCATCTGGATGCCGAAGGCTTCAGCGACATCGAGATCAAATTCCTCGGTGGCGAGCCTGCGGCGCGGACCGATCCGGATCATCCTTTTGTCAAACTGGTAGTGGAAACTGCTGAAGAAGTCTACGATGCCAAAATGGACATTGTCCCCATGATCGGCGGTTCAGGACCTAACTACCCCTTTGTGCATGAGCTCGGCTTGCCGGTTGTGACCATGGGCATTGGGCACCCCAATACCAAAGCCCACGCCCCCAACGAAAACTTCCGCATCGACTTGTATGCCCAGCATTCCAAACATATGGTGCGAGTCATTAAAGAGTTCGCAAAGTAACTGACAAATGATAGACCGTAGATCATTGACCACGGGCGATTTCTGTCCGTGGTCTTTTTTCTATTGTCCATCCTCAAAGTGACCTTATACACTCCAAATTAGTGACTTTCTTTTTGCACGATTTGAGTATAATATTTTTGTAACAAATTTCACAATATAACCAAGTACATCTGGAGGTACTCATGTTCGTCGGCGAAAGAATGTCTCACCCTATTATCACCGTCACACCCGAAACCCCGGTTCACGACGCATTAGCCATGTTCAAGAAAGAACACATCCGCCGCGCCCCTGTCGTTAAGGATGGAAAATTGGTTGGTATCGTTTCAGAAAGCGACCTGCTCAACGCTTCCCCTTCCCCCGTCACCAGCTTGAGCGTGTGGGAAATGAACTACCTCATCAGCAAGGTCACTGTAAAACAGGTCATGAGCAAAAAACTCATTACGGTAGATGTCACTACTCCGATCGAAGAAGCTGCTCGCATCATGGCAGATAAAAAGATTGGCGGCATGCCCGTTATGCGCTCTGGCAAACTGGTTGGCATCATCACCGAAACCGACCTGTTCAAGATCTTCCTCGAACTCATGGGCGCACGCACCAAAGCCATCCGCGTGACTGCCGAGATCGACGACAAACCCGGTACCCTCGCCAAAGTCACCAAGGCTGTTGCAGAGGCAGGCGGCAATTTCATCTCCTTCGGTCAATTCTCCGGCGAAGACCCCGCCAGCAAGATTCTCACCTTCAAGATCGCTGGCTTGAAAAAAGACGAGATCACCAAAGCTCTTACTAAGACCGTCAAAAAATTCTGGGACATCCGCCAGAGTTAAAGCACACAAACCAAAAAGCGCATGGAGAAGATCCATGCGCTTTTTTATTTTCAGGACTTAAGTACAACCCCAAAGCTAGCCGCGTAATTCGTGGCAAAAGGTTTTGAACTGCATAAATCCTGATTTTATGGATTCGCATCCCAAGGCGCTTTACTGACCTGACCGCCGCTTCTCAACGACTTTTGAATGGGCTCTGCCAACTCCGGCAGAATCTCCGCTGTTGCCGCCAAAAGACCAAAACAGCCTGCGATCATCATATCGCCAAAGGGGACAGAGAAATATGGGCGGAGATGTTTGCGATTTTCGGTTGATGATTGTCGATTAAACAAACTTCGTCTCGGACCTGTGACCACGACATCAAACTCATCTTTACCAAACTCAAATTTCTCTTGCGAATACATCAACGCGCCATGACCCATGTCATCAAATACATCTTCATGCTTAAGCGAGCCATCTGCCAGTTTGTGGAGCAAGCCTTCAAGTTTTGGCAGGTCAATTTCGCCGGTGTGATGTTCAAAGACACCTTCAATACTATTTTCCCCTAGCCGAAAAGCCAGCGTGTGAAAGTTGCCCACATTGCAAACGATCCTTTTCTTCCGTACCGCAACTGTCGGGTCGAAGCCTGCACCCAATACTGCAGCTGGAGCGGTATCCATCACCACCAGCGGGCAAGGCAGGTCTGAGGCAGAGTCCGCAACGGCCTGCAGGCGGGTCATGATAGTTGGAATTTTGTCTGAAGAAAAAGCGAATACCGAAAGTGAGTTTCTGGCTTTTATTCTCTCATCCAAATAATCAAAACGAAACTGCCGATCTGAAACTCCAGCTGGGGCATTGCCATGGTCAAAGACAGCCACCGCCACCGCAGCCAGGTCATCCAATGAAACGCCATAATCGTTGAATGTCTTTGAGATCAAAGGAAAATCAAAATCCTTCAACTCAAATCTCGTTACTTGTAACTTCCGACTTTCTTCTTCTGAAACGATTTTGATCCCCAACGCTTCTACTTTATCTAACTCATCGTTCAATGTCGTCGCGGCTTGCGGTGTCATATAAACAGGGGTGCCAGCACGGACAATCTCTTCGATCGCCCAGGCAGAGGGACCGCCTCCCATTTGGTGTCCGGTGAACAAGATCGGGGTCCGCAGGTGAAGCGATTGTTTGAGATGGCGATGAACCATCATCGTCGGCGAAGGCAGGACGAGTTTGAATCCGTTCTCGATATCGAGTTCCGAATCATAAAGAAAAATATCCTGCGTGCCCGTGCCGATATCCACCAATAAAATTTTCATGTTTTTTTTAAATCTCTATCCCCAACCACTGGCGGATAAAATACCCGATGATGAAGGAAAATAACGCCACGCCGAGGCTAAGCCCAGCCATCTCAACAAAACGTTCGCGGAAGGATTCTCCTTTCGCAACCGAGATATAGTAGTTGAACACAGCAATGATAATGACGCCCGTCGTCAGGGCGATGACCAGGTCGAGGATATAGTTCTCGAAAATAAGATAAGGCAAGACAAGCAGCGCCACTGTTGTAATGTAGGCAATGCCGGTATAAATGGCGGCACGAACGGGATTCTTGTTTGTCTTCTCTGAGCGCGTGGACAAATACTCACTCGCCGCCATGGATAACGATGCGGCGATGCCCGTGATCAAACCCGATAATGCGATCAGTTTCACATTCTGCAAGGCGAGGGTTAAGCCTGCCAATGCCCCCGTAAGCTCGACCAATGCATCGTTCAAACCCAATACGACCGAACCCGCATATTGCAAGCGTTCTTCATCAAGCATGCCAAGCAGTTGTTGTTCGTGCGCATCTTCTTCATCCCTGTATTGTTCCGCTTCAGGGACGCTCACAGCAACGGCATCATAATTCTTTTGGGCGGCTTCCTCTCCCTGTTCCATGAGTTTGACCCCAAAGGTAAACCCAAAGATTATACTGACCGCATAGTAAAACCAGACAGCCAGCCAATTTGGTTTGATCTCCTGGTTCGTATATTTTTTCCAGCCATTGTAATGACGCAGTTCATCTTCTGCGATCTGGTCGAGTATCTTTGCATTCTCGACGGATTTAACGCGCCCGGCGAGGCGTTTATAGATGTGATATTCGGTGATCTCGGTGCGTTGGAAGAGAATTACTTTTTTGAGAATATCCTCAGTGAGGGTGACCATAACTTGACTCCTTTATGATGTGAATTGTACGCGATTTCAAAGAATCAAAAAGGTGCGCCAAATGGCGCACCTTTTCGTAAATTTACAATTACTCTGCGTCGTCAACGACATACTCTTCGTCGATCTCGCCGTCACCGTCGAGGTCAACGCCAAAATAAATACCGTCGGGGTTGGCTTCCGTCCACTCGGCGTAGCTGACGTATACCAACGCGCCCTCGTTCAGTACAATATCTTCGGCGTAGAATTCCTCTTCGGCTTCGTCGGTAATGCGGGTTAGGTAAAAATTGAAGGAACCTTCGCCGGTCAACTTTTCGGTGTTGATCAGCAGGTCACCAGCGGCACTATCGAGCCAGGCAGTGATGATGCCGCCTCCGACCATATCTGCGCCGTAGACTTCAAAGTAATAATCTGCATCGGGATTTTCAACGCCAAAAATGATACTGGGCGATTCATCGGATTCGGTCTCATAGGCGATCATCTGATCTGCTGGATAAAAATAAGCCGTATCCACCTGCCCCGGCGCAAGAGAAATGTATTCTACGCCAATGGTATAGCCAGGTCCGATCATGACGAGGTCGGTGAGGGTTTCCTCGGTCAGGTCGGTTCCGTCGATGGTGATGGTTACATCCAGATCTGCTGGAACCGAGTAGATGGGTTCAGGGGTGTTTCCACTGGCTAGCATTCGGTATTTGTTATAAGAAGCGCCATCGATTTCGTTGACGATCACTCCATCTACATAACCAAGGCGGTTACCGTTTTCATCTGTGATTAGGAGGCGACCTTCTCCATCCAAAAAGAACTGGTTGACTGGCGCGCTGGTCATTGCCAGTTTGCCCACGCTGGCTTGTCCGCTTTCGCAGAATGGGCAAGACTGGAGGTCGAGCCGAGCCGAAGTCGGAGTCAGATCGAGGGTTTGCGTATCCGCATTGCCAGACCAGACGTCCGTTTCGACCTGCGGGTTAATGGAAGTTTCATACGTCCAAGATCCGTCGCGTGAATCGATAAACAACTCACGAGTCTCGCCGGGGTAATTATTGTCATACACAAGGATGGCATACAAACCGTCGCCTTTGTCTTCGACGCCGAAAGGTGTAATCGCATGCCCCTCACCCGCTTCGTTATAAATTCCGATGGTGTAGGTCTCGCCATTCACATCCATCTGACGCACGGTTTCAAGGATTTCCATCGGCGTGCCGCGAATGACGCTGGAGGCGGTTGGGTCGACTGCCTGAGTTGCCCACCAATACGCAATCTCCCTTTGAAGCGCTTCATCATTGATATCCAACTCGCTTGCCAGATCGCCGCCAAAATCAGACGGAGAAACCTGCCCGGTGTACATCATCAGACTCAAAACCGCCATACCTTCGCAGTGTCCACCCGCCATATCACCGTTGATCTGTTCCATCCATTGCTCGGCTGGCGGAGTAAGAATACATTCATCTCCATTAATGTCCGCGCAAACTTCATCTCCGAACATGCGTCGTAATTCATCAGCAGTCAGATTGGTGACTTGAATGTCATCGCCATAATTCTCAAAGTTAAACCCGTTCTCTGCGGGAGTAAAGCCAAAATCATAAACGACTTCACCGGGAGAACTTTCCACCTCAGTCGATTCAGGAACAGCTTCAGTGGACCCACCTTCCATATCTTCAACTGGTTCTTCTTGCACTTCTTCTTCCTGAAATTCTTCATCGTAATACAGGTCTTCTTCTGCGCCGCATGCTGAGACAGCAAAAGTAAGAACAGTAAATAGCGAAAGCAATACCTTGAATGTGTGTTTATTCATGAATACCTTTTACATGGTTAAGAATTAACAATTATGCTCAAGAGTTATATTTTCTGTAGCACAAACATCCAATACCGACGGTGTTCTAGATGCAGGTTTCCACCAGGGGTGTTTGTCTTCAGCCCGGCAAAATGATAGAACTGTTCGCGCAAAATCGCAGGGACGTATGTATCAACAAGATGCGTTCGCCGGGCACGGTCCTTTTCAAGCGCTAACAGAACATTATCAGTAATATCTTCTTCTTTAATGAGCTTCAAGCCAGTGTCTTTCAACTGCTTATGCCACTCGCCCACTTTTTCTTCATAACGCAGATCCGTATAAAGAAAATGTCCACCTGGCTTCAAGATACGCTTAACATGCGCCAGAAACTTATCCAGATTAGGGTAATACAAAGAAGCTTCAACGTTTAAGACAATATCAAATGAGTTGTCGGGAAATTTCAAATCTTCTGCGTTCCCATGCTCAAAACTTAATCCCGCAAACTTGTGATGACTGCGGCAAAAATCAACTGCCCGTTGTGAGAAATCTACACCGACATAAGAATGTGGCTTAAAACGCCGCATGATGTAAGAAGCGCCTCCACCCCGCCCAGAGCTGACCTCCAAGGCATCAGCATTTGTCCACTCTGCATGCTTCGCCATATGGTGATACAACTGCAACGGATAACGATGCAGCTCATCTTCAGGGTCAAGGGAAATCATTTGCGCATTTTCATGAAGGTCCGTATACCCAAAGTTCATAAAAAGAACATCCCTTTTGGTCTTCAATGCTGAGATAAATTCGTATTGCAAACGGGTGAGCAGGCTTTTCAGGTTGGGAAAGCGGTGGAACAACAGCTTGTTGAACATTGATGTTTATCCTCTCTGGGGCGCGAGCTGAATTTATTGAGCAGGATTATACACGCTGTCCATCAACAGATATTGAGACGAATAACCAATAAAGGCTTACAAATCACTTAAGCCTCTATCATCCAGGCTGATACGACGCTTTAGTGTCGATACTCCCCACGAACTGCGGAAGTTTGGTATGCCCCAAATTCTGCCGGATCGCCATGTTCTCGCCGAGGTGATACCAGTAGTGATAGATCGTACGTTGGATCAAGTTCCCGTAGGTGCGCTGAATTTCCTTGCCATTGCTGATGACATTCTGAGCAAGTTTCTTGGAAGTCAATGTCTCCAAAAACGGATCAGCAGCAAGGGTGATCTGTTTCCACGCAGCAAGCATTTCTTTTAATGAGGGCATGCTGGCTGGGGCTCCATAGGCATGACTTTTCTCAATTTCAGGAAAAAGCGATATACCCATCCCATAAGATAAGAAATAGCGTTGTTCCTGCCATGCTAAATGGCCGACATTCCAACTAATACAATTCATCGGAAGGAAGCGCTTCTTCGCCTCCTTCTCAGTGACGCCTTTGATGCCGCGTAGAAATTCACTACGGGTGAAACGAAGTTGCAGAACAAGTGGATGTGTCATTTAATGTCTCCGAAAAAACTGATTTATGTGTCTCTGAACGTGCAGTTCATAGTCTCAAATCGAATGTTAATCCCCTTCATGGCTGGCGTGGCGCAGGTTGTGGTGAATGGTGAAGAAAAGCATTTCACGCATGGTCAGGTTCCCAATGATCGGGTGGGGCAATTGGCATTGATCAAGGGCTGTATCCTCCCACTTTTCCAATGCAGAAAGCAAATTTTCAATGACCATTGATACTTTCTGTAATTGTAAAGCCCTGGCTTGTTCTTTATCTTCAACGGGCGCATCCCCTGGCAGGAAGCGACCGGATGCCTGTGCTCCTTTGGCGATCTCATCTGAATAAATATTGCAAATCTCATCATAGGATCTTGAAGCCTGCTTCGGCTTGCCGAACATGGTATGCAGCGCCAGATGTGGCAACCCCAAGGCTTGTACGATGGGTTTTACCGCCTTGATAACATGATCAACATTATCAAATGCAGACCAAACCTCGCCTTGTCGAGCGAAATAATCAGAGGCGGGGATGGCAGAAAACCAATCGTGTATGTGTTGATTCGAATCGCGCAAAGCAATAATGATCTCGGATTTGGTTTGAATGGTCATGATAAATTCTCCAGCTTCATGGCATGATTTAAAACAGTTAAACAAAAAAGAAGCCTCAAAGTTTCATCGTTGAGGCTTCTTCTCTGATTACTCGCTTACATAATTCTCTGGCAGCCAACAGCAGAGAACCAACTCTCTCGCCGCCTTCACTTCGTCCATGCGACCGAATTTGGTTGTGATGGGCGCATTATGGAGCAGGTCAGGCTGGGATTTGGCTTCTTCCGCGATCTTGATGAGGGCGTCAGCGAACCGGTCGAGGGTGTCTTTGTTCTCGGTCTCGGTCGGTTCGATCATCAGCGCCTCATGCACGATGAGCGGGAAGTAGTTCGTTGGGGGATGGAAGTTGTAATCCATCAGCCGCTTCGAGATATCCAACGCGCGGATGTCGGAGCCTTCAAACTGTCCTTCCATGACGAATTCATGCATACAAATGCGGTCGAATGGGATGTGATAGGTGCCGCGCAATCTAGCTTGCAGATAGTTCGCGTTCAACACGGCATACTGTGCAATGTCTTTCAAGCCGTCTGGTCCGTGCATGGCAATATACGTATACGAGCGGACAAGCCCGCCACCGAAGTGACCATGGAAGGCTTTCATACGTCCGATGGATTTTTCAGGGGTGACAAAACCATACAGTGGAGCAGTCTCATCATCTCCTTCTTCGATGATGCCAACCAGCGGCGAGGGCAGGAAATCTACCAGGCGCTGACTAACGCCAACCGGACCACAACCCGGTCCGCCGCCACCGTGTGGGACGGCAAAGGTCTTGTGCAGGTTGAAGTGCATCACGTCAAAGCCGAGGTCACCCGGGCGGACGATGCCAAGCAAGGCATTCAGGTTCGCGCCGTCGCCATACATCAAACCGCCGCAATCTTTGACCAGTTTTACAACTTCTTCAATATGTTCGTCGAACATACCCAAGGTGTTCGGGTTGGTAAGCATCATACCCACAACCGTGTCATCGCAGGCAGCTTTGAGCTTTTCAAGGTCGACATTGCCGCGCTCATCTGATGGGATGGTAACAACGCTCATGCCCAACATCCCCACCGAAGCAGGATTCGTTCCATGCGCCGCATCGGGGATGAGCATCTTGGTGCGTTTGGTATCGCCGTGCAGTTTGTGATACGCCGCCATCATCAGCACGCCTGTGAATTCACCATGTGCGCCTGCGGCGGGTTGAAGGGTCACACCGGCAAAGCCGCTGATCTCTTTGAGCCATTCTTGCATTTCAAACATCAAGGCAAGGTTGCCTTGCACAGTCTCAATGGGCTGCAATGGATGGGTGTATAAAAATCCCGGCAGGCGGCAGGTATCTTCATTGATCTTTGGGTTGTATTTCATGGTGCAAGAACCCAGCGGATAAAACCCGCTATCGACCGAGTAGTTGAAACTGGAGAGTTTCATGTAGTGGCGCACCACGTCCACTTCGGCGAGCTCGGGCAGGGGCAGCTCAGAGCGTAACAAATCTTTGGGAGGCAGAGCCGTTTCGGGCACATCTGAGGCGGGCATTTTTACACCACGTCGCCCAGGGGAGGAAAGTTCAAAAATGGTAGGTTCAATGATCGTCGCCATGTTTACATCTCCTCCAAGATCTCAACGAGTGTGTCAATCTCATCTTTGCTGTTCATTTCGGTCACAGCAACAAGGAGATGATTTTTCATGGTCGGGTAATCTTTGCCGAGATCGTACCCGCCAAGAATACCGTTATCCAAAAGATATTGATTTACTTCACTGGCAGGCTTGGGTGTTTGCAAAACAAATTCATGGAAGAATGGTTCAGCGAACGGAATCTTGAAGCCTTTGATCTTACCCAATTCACTGGCGGCGTAATGCGCTTTCTGATAGCAAAGGTTTGCCACTTCTTGCAAGCCATGCTTGCCCAATGTAGACATATAGATCGAAGCACACAACGCCAGCAACCCTTGATTGGTGCAGATGTTCGATGTGGCACGTTCGCGTTTGATGTGCTGTTCGCGTGCAGTGAGCGTAAGCACATACGAGCGGTTGCCGCGCACATCCACAGTTTCACCCACAAGGCGACCAGCCATTTTGTGAACGTATGATTTCTTGGTGGTGAAGAAACCAAGATACGGTCCACCATACCAAAGCGGAATACCAAAAGGCTGCGCTTCGCCCACAACAATATCCGCGCCCATATCGCCGGGTGCTTTGAGCATGAGCAGTGCAGTTGGGTTTGCTACGATACAAACCAATGCACCTTTTTCATGCGCGGCATCGATCAGTTTGGTGTAATCATAAATTCGCCCGAAGAAATCGGGATACTGCACGACGACGAGCATGGTCGATTCATCGATGAGGGCGATCAACGCCTCAGGGCTTAACTCGGAGTTGGTCGGAGCATCCCCAGCCTCTTCCAAGCCCATGCCTTGTGAATACGTGCGAATGACTTCGCGATACTGCGGGTTGACCGTAGGAGACATAACGATCTTCTTGCGTTTACCGCGATACTGGGCATACGCCAGGCTGACCGCTTCGGCAGTGGCAGTCGCGCCATCGTAATGAGACGCATTGGAAACTTCCATACCGGTTAGCGTTGCCATCAGGGATTGATATTCAAAGATGGCTTGCAAAGTCCCTTGCGAAATCTCAGGCTGGTACGGCGTGTATGCGGTGTAGAATTCGCCTCGCCTGAGCATATGATCGACAACTGAGGGAACGTAATGGTGATATGCCCCTGCTCCGAGAAAGGAGATCAGATGCTCACGCACATTCTCATTGGTGGCTGCCATCTCACCCAAGTGAGCGGCAGCTTCCATTTCAGTGAGTGCAGGCGGGAGGTTTAATTCAGGGAAACGATGCGCGGCAGGGATCGCCTCGAACAAATCATCGAGCGTTTTCACACCAACGGTCTTCAACATCGCATCCCGTTCTGCGGGGGAAATCGGGATATAGGTCATGGTTTACTCCGGATCGGTAAATTAGTAGCTTGGTAATTTGGTAGATTGGGTTTTACCAATTTACCGATTCCCAATATACCAATGTACTAATGCGCTCGTCCTTCACAATGCTTCTCGTATGCTGCGGCATCCATTAAATCGCCTTCCGCGCCGCCTTCAACCTTGATCATCCACGCCTCACCGAACGGGTCGGAGTTGATCGTTTCGGGTTTTTCTGACAATGCCTTGTTCACTGCACTGACCTTGCCTGCAACAGGCGAATAGATCTCAGAAGAAGCCTTTACTGATTCAACGGAAGCTATGGGCTTGCCGACAGTCACTTCTTCGCCTTCATCCACGAAAATTTCGATGAAGACAATATCTGAGAGTTGGTTCTGGGCATAGTCACTAATGCCTACCGCGCCAGTGGCGGGGTCGAACCATTCATCAGATTGAGCGTACTTGAGGTTGGAAGGGGTGTTCATGTTTTGTCTCCTGTAATTTTTTTTGTATCGCCCAATCTATTCTGGCATTCCAAATGCGCAAATTAAATTTTGCGGTACAGGTATTGGCGAATCAAAAGAGGACGCGGAATAATATTCGCGCGTCCTCTGTAATGGAACCTGAGAGATTATCCCTTGCGGGATTTACACCGTCGGTGGCTCACGAGTGTGAGACTTTCCAGAGTAGATTCAATTTCAGGGTCCTTTTGCCTGAGAGATTCATCTGGCTTCGCCTGTTATCCAGATTTGCACCTTCGGCGTCCCAACGTTACGGGATCTCTTCCCTGTAAACTGTTCAATTGTTATCCAAATTCTAAGGTCTAGAATGGTGAGAGTCAAGAGGCAATATCAAAAACATGTCTTTGGACTTACGCAAAACCTTATGCCCATCAAGTATCAGACCGCCGACGGCAGACTGCGGTCTGCCGTCGGCGATCTAATAAACCAGAATTTTGCGTACGTCTGGTTCTATTCTCTTGTCCGGCGCACGGGTCGTTTGGGGCGATCCTTTTGACCGGCTCTATCCGTTGTAGAAGGTCGCTCGTTACGAGCACGATCAGATGGACGTGCTCCCGGTCGAGTCACCCGTTTAGGTTTATCGGTCGGGTTGCGTCGCACACGTGTGTGGACAGTGCGGGCGTCGGCTGGAGCCTTCTCGCCTTTTAATTCCAACACCTCATCTTCGGTCAAATGTCTCCATTGACGCGGCTTGAGATTACCCAACTTCAACGTCCCAATGCGCAAACGAATGATCTTTACAACGGGCAATCCCAACAATTTTCCCACCTCACGGATCTGACGCTTCTTGCCTTCGCCCATGATCACACGAATCCATGCGCCTTTGCCAGATGTGGAAATCAAAATAACATCAGCGGGCGCGGTCTTATCTCCATCCTCCAACACCACCCCACGCCTCCATGTGTTTAACTGCTCTTCATCAGGGCGGCGGGCAAGCAGAACACGATATTCCTTTAAGTGCCCATATTTCGGGTGCGTCAACTTGTTGGTTAGATCCCCGTCATTGGTCATCAAGATCAAGCCTTCAGAGTCATAATCCAAACGACCAACAGGATATAAATGCCCCTGGATCGGAACAAGATCACGCACGATTTCACGGTCATCCTGTCCCTCGGCAGCAGATAGCACATTGCGCGGTTTATAAAGCGCAATATAAATATAAGACTTTGACCCTTCCCTGGGCAGAGCCTTCCCATCCAGCGTGACCTTGTCAACAGACAGATCCGCCTTCTGACCCAAGGTCGCAACCTCGCCATTGACCCGCACCCGTCCTTCGACGATAAATTCTTCGCAAGCCCGGCGAGACCCAAACCCAGCCCTGGAAAGTAGTTTTTGTAATCGTTCCTGCATCATTAACCTTTCAACAACTCTGTCGCTTCCGGTTCTGGCTCAGAAGGCGCAGCAAGCGGAGGCAATTCCATGATCGAGCTTAATCCAAAGTGCTGCAAAAATTCGGGCGTGGTCGAATACAAGATCGGGCGACCCGGTCCTTCGGTGCGTCCCGACTCCTGAATCAAGCCCTTGCTCAACAAACTCTTCATCATACCGTCACTATTCACGCCGCGGATCGAATCCACTTGCGGACGTGTGACCGGCTGTTGATAGGCAATGATCGCCAAGGTCTCCAACGCGGCGCGACTGAGATGCGAGATCGCCTCCAACCCCAAAAATGTTTCCACCAACTCCGCCAGCTCAGGCGCCGTCGTCAGCTGCACCCGCCCGGCATTGCGTTGGAGCCGAAGCCCGCGTGTGGCAAGCGCCTCTTCCAACTCCTTCAAACCGCGCTCAACGACCGAAGATGTCACATCCAACGCCTGTGACAATTGTGCCAAAGGAACCGGCTCGGCTGAAACGAACAACATCGCCTCGATTTTTGCTGCCAGATTTAATTCCGCTTTTGAAATGGGTTGAGATTCACTCATGATGCTATAATGGCTCCGCTGTCTATATATTCAAACATCTATAAATTACCATGAAAAAACAAAAATTCCTCTATCTATTTATTGCAATCCTGATCTCGTCATCGCTGGCTTGTGCCATCAACGTCGGCGGACCCGAATATCCCGCACAAACCGTCCCCGCCTCCCCCACAGATGCCCAAGCCCTCAACGACATGATCCAACAGGCGATCATCACTGGTGCAGAGACTGGTGTGATCACCCTATCAATCACCGAAGCCCAACTCACCGGCTTCATGGCAGAAAAGCTTTCACAACAAACCAACCCGCCATTCAGCGACCCGCAAATTTTGCTTCGCAATGGTCAAATGCTCATGTACGGCAAGATCACACAGGGCTGGTTCACCGCCAACATGCTCATCACCATGAATGTCGCCATTGATGAAGTATCGGGACAACCGAAGATCACCATCGCATCAGCTGACTTCGGTCCCTTCCCTGCCCCCGAAGGCATCAATAACGCCATCAGCGCCATCATCGAAGAAGCCTTCACCGGCTCGTTCGGACCCGTTGCCGTAGGGTTCCGACTGCAAACCATCGCAATCGCAGACGGCATCATGACCGTGACCGGACGCATCAAATAGCGGCTGGATTATACACGACATGCCCCGCCTCTCCCTCCGCTCTGGCTTGTTTGCCGCCATTCAGCTTTTTGCTTTGCTGATCACTGCCTGCCGTTCTCCGCAGATCAACAGTGAGATCAGCATCACAATCATTGCGGATGGGCAGACCCGGCAAGTGACCGTCTCCCCGGGAATCACCGTCACACAGGCATTGGAAAGCGCAGGCATCGAACTCGGAAGCCTCGACAAGACCGAACCGCCGCTTTACACCGTCATCGCAGAAGGGGATACGGTTACCCTTGTACGTGTTGAAGAAATTTTTGAGACCGAAGAAGTGGTCATCCCATTCGAGCGGCAGATCGTTCGCAATGAAACCTTGCCCGAAGGCGAAACCCGCCTCGTACAAGCTGGCGTAAACGGATTGGAAGAACTCACCTATCGCAGAATTCTTGAGGATCAGGTTGAGGTTAGTAAGAATATCGTGAAAAGCGTGATCTTGAGCGAAGCCCTGCCTGAGATCGTCATGGTGGGTGCGCAGGCATCTTTTGTGCCGTTAAATATTCCTGGCACCCTTGCCTATCTTGCAGGCGGCAACGCATGGATCATGGAAGGCTCCACCGCCAATCGGCGTGTCATCGTCAGCACCGGCGATCTGGACGGAAGAATATTCACACTTTCACCAAACGGCGAATATTTGGTGTTCACACGAAGATCAAGCAAACCCGCCGACGAAGAGATCAATACGCTTTGGGCGGTTCGCACGCGAAACCTCGAACCGAAACTCATCTCATTACAGGCGAAGAACGTCGTCCACTTTGCAGCATGGATTCCAGGGACGAATTCCGTGGCATACTCCACAGTCGAGCCGCGCAGTGCCGCTCCCGGATGGCAGGCAAACAATGACTTGTACCGAGTTAGCATTACCAATAGCGGTAGCCCCAAACGCATTCTTTACCCAAGCAGCGGCGGGGTGTATGGATGGTGGGGTATGACCTTTTCTTTTGCACCGGATGGCAGGCTCGCCTACGCCCGCCCTGATGGCATTGGGTTGGTCGATCAGGATAAAGGATATTTGAAGCCACTTCTGGAGATCACGCCACTCAATACTCACAGCGACTGGGCATGGATTCCACCCATCGTTTGGGGCTCAGACGGAAACACTTTATACTTCGTCAGCCATGCCCCGGCGCCTGCACCCATTTCCGGCGAGGAGTCGCCTTATTTCGACCTCTCAGCTCTCTCGTTCAGTAATGAAGCGGCGGTTTCGCTTGTCAATTCAACGGGTATGTTCGCCTATCCTTCCCTATCCCCGATCGAGTATGTTGGGCGAGAAGCAGCATTTCAAGTGGCGTATTTGCAATCGATCTTCACAGACCAAAGCGACTCGAGCCGCTACCGCTTGATCGTGATGGACCGTGATGGGTCGAACAGCCGTGCGCTCTTCCCACCTGCCGACAAGAATGGACTGGAACCGCAAACGCCTGCCTGGGCACCTGCGCAGGTGGAAGGACAAAGCGGTAACTTTCTAGCTGTCACATATCAAGGTAATCTGTGGTTGGTAGATAGCGAAAATGGAAATACCTATCAAGTCACGGGTGATGGATTGATCTCCCGCATCGACTGGAAGTAACTAAAACATAAGAGGTAAAAAGAATGCGTATTTTGATCACCGGCGCTGCCGGATTTCTCGGCTCTCATCTTTGTGATCATCTCCTGGCAGATGGTCATGACATCATTGGTATGGATAACTTCATCACAGGCAGCCCAGATAATATCGCCCATCTTGCATCCAACCAGCGTTTTCAATTCTATAACCGTGATGTCTCTACTTACATTTTTGTTCCCGGCTCTGTGGATGCGATTTTGCATTTTGCATCACCCGCCAGCCCAAACCCGCAATCAAAATCAGGGTATTTCAACCTGCCCATCCAAACCATGAAGGCAGGCGCACTTGGCACCCATAACTGCCTGGGCGTGGCAAGACGTGAAAAATCAAGGTTTCTTCTCGCTTCCACCAGTGAGATCTATGGCGACCCGGAAGTCCACCCACAAGCTGAGACCTACGCTGGCAATGTAGACCCGGTTGGCGAACGTGCTGTGTATGACGAAGCCAAACGATTTGCTGAGTCGTTGACGATGGCATACCACCGCTTTCATGGTGTGAATACCAGCATTGTGCGCATCTTCAATACCTACGGTCCACGCATGGACCTGGAAGATGGGCGTGCCCTGCCCAATTTGCTCAAACAAGCCTTGTTGGGTCAACCACTGACCGTGTACGGCGATGGCGGTCAGACCCGCTCCTTCTGTTTCGTAGACGATCTGATCGATGGCATCGTCAAACTGCTTTATTCCGATGAACACATGCCTGTGAACATTGGCAACCCGATCGAAATGTCTATTTTGGAATTTGCAGAAGCCATCAACAAAGTGACTGGCAACACGGCTGGCATTCAATATATGGAAAATTCCCGCAGCGCCCGCGATCCACAGCGCCGCCGGCCCGATATTACCCGCGCAAGGGATATTCTGAAATGGGAACCAAAAGTTAATCTCGAGGAAGGCATTCGGCGCACGATCCCATTCTTTAAACAAAAATTGGGGCTGGCATGATCCTGAAAGACAGCAAAGAGCGCAATCGTTTTTTCAAGTTTGCGCTGGTGGGTGCAATTGGCGCCGCCATTGATTTCGGCGTCATGAACCTGCTTTCACATGGGATCATGGAACTCCCGCTCGTGGTAGCGGGGACCATTTCCTTTTTATGCGCCGTCATTAGCAACTTTATATGGAATCGATTCTGGACATACCCCGAATCGCGCTCACGCCCACTACTCAGCCAATTGGGGATGTTCTTTCTCGTAAACGCTGCTGGCGTATTGATCCGCATCCCCATCCTGCATTATGCCGAACCGCCACTTTTACAATTCGTCGAGAAGACGTTCCACACCCCGCATCTCACGGCAGAATTCATCGCCAAGAACTTCACCCTCGCCACTGCTGTAGGCATCGTTATGATGTGGAATTTCTTCATCAACCGCTACTGGACGTATAATGACATTGACGACGAGACGTAAAACAGGAACAATATGTCACCACAGAAATCGTTGATTCCCATCTACACTACCAACGGAGATGCGGAAGCATTCCTCCTCTACCCTTATCTTTTCAATCGAACCGGCGACTGGATCGGATTCGTCACAGCAAGCCGCGAAGTCTATTCGGTGCTCGGCGAATATGTCGGCACCTTGACGAATGATCCGCGTATTGTAGGCAAGCGTGCCATGGATGATAGCAAACCGCGCATCAACCCGCCGCCAGCCCCAAATCGTGTCCAACCTCCGAACAACATCCCGCTTGCACCGATGATGTCTGATCTCAGCTTCTCACTGATCGACATCCTGCTCGATCAGCCGGAAAAACTCCACACGGTGGACAGCGGCGAATCAAGACCGGATATGGATTAATAAATGAACCAAACACCTGTTAAAACCTCCCGCGCCTCTCGCGTGTACCTCTCCCAACTCATGCAGCCCGAACATGCCAATCATCATGGCAACGTCCACGGCGGCTGGATTATGAAACTGGTCGATGAAGCCGGAGCGCTTGCTTGCATGCGCCATGCCCAAACGCGCGTCGTCACTGTTGCCGTCGACTCGCTTGTCTTCCGCGAACCGATCAAGATTGGCGACCTAGTCACCTTCACAGCAGAAGTCACCTACACTGGGCGCACCTCCTTGGAAGCCGAAGTACAGGTCATTGCCGAGAATCCCATCACCGGCGAACGCACGCACACCAACACAGCCTATCTCGTCTATGTCGGCTTGGACGATGACAACCGCCCAACAGCCATCCCACAACTAGTGCTCGAAACCGACGAAGACAAAGCCCGGTACGAGCAAGCCAAACTGCGCCAACAAAGACGCATTGCAAAATAAACAAATAACCTCAGCCGCCGTCTTCGGCGGCGTCCGTTTCAATATGAACAAACTTCGTCAACATCCCATCATCATCTTACTTGCCATCAACCTCATCATCGGTTTGGCAACCTTCCGCTCTTACGGTTTAGCATGGGATGAACCCCTCTTCTACGATTATGGCGAAGCCCTTAAATACGCCTACACCCCCTCCAACTGGTTCAGTGGAGACTTCAACGTTACTCAATCCTTTGGCTCCAGCGGTAGCGACCATGCCAATCGCGGACCTGCCTATCTACTCGTTGCCATGCCTCTCGTATCTTTATGGAAAGGGCTTGGATTTGACTCCGCCTCAGCCTGGCACCTGACCAATTTCTTGACCTTCAACCTCAGCATTTATCTCCTCTATCGCCTCGCCTCAAAATGGATGGACAATTGGGCTGCGTTTGCCGTTGCCTCGCTTTTCACATTTCAACCCCTCCTGTGGGGACATGCCTTCATCAACCCCAAAGACATCCCCTTCCTCACCTTCTTCCTCGGCGCCGTCCTCTTCGGCTTTGAGCTGATCGACAAATGGAAGACCAATTCCCAATCTACCAATCTACCAATTTACCAATTACCAATCACTAATCTCCTATTAGCCTCCTTCTTCCTCGGCATCGCCACCTCCATCCGCATCCTCGGACCTCTCGCCGCCATTCTTGTTATCCTTTATGCACTCGTTCAAGGCATAAAAACCTCAGAACTCATCAAACGCCCTACAATTTGGCTATACGCAGCTCTGTCTTTATTGATTATGTTCTTGGCATGGCCTTATCTCTGGCTCAACCTGACAGAAAAATTCATTGAAGTGTTTGTCTTCATGTCTGATAACCCAACCCAGCTCAATGTTCTCTTTGCCGGGAACGATTATCAAGCTGGAGAGATTCCGCTCCGCTACTTCCCCGTATTGCTCAGTTACACTCTCACCGAACCGACCTATCTACTGATTGCCGCTGGCATCTTTTTGGGTTTCTGGAAATCTGATTTTAAAACCCGCCTCACACTCTCCATTTTGCTGGCATGGTTCGGAATTCTTGCCGCATATATTTTCCTAAAACGCCCCGCCATGTACGATGGCTATCGTCACTTTTTATTCATCCTGCCGCCTTTGTTCATTTTTGCGGGCTTTGCATTTGAAGTTATATTCAATTGGCTCAAACAAAGCGGACAAAAACTTCTGCTCACACTCGCCATTCTTGCATTCGGAATTCTTCCCATTCTGCAACTACATCCATATCAATACGCCTACTACAACAACCTCGCAGGCGGCATGGATGCTGTCTTCCGCAAATACGAAACAGAATACTGGCTGACCTGCTACCGCGAAGCCGTTCTCGGCTTGAATCAACTTGCAGTACCAGGGACACAGCTTTTCGTCCGGCGTGAACCGTATATCGCCGCCTATTATGCAGACTTGGATATCACCGTCCGCGATTTTCGGTCCGAACAAAAAGAGATGAAATCCGGCGATTATTATCTTGTCAACACGCGTTCGAATGAAGACCTGAAATTCCTACGCGACGAACCTGCGGTGATCGAAATCTCACGCATGGGCGCAACCTTCTGTGTGATCAAGCGAGTCCCGTAATATAATCCCCGCGCATGACACCTTCTCCACGCCTGCTCCTCACCATCGACTATGAATCCTGGTTCGCGCCTTCGCGGCGGTATGATTTTCTGCCACCCGAAACACGCTATCAATTAGATGGCGAACGTTCACGCCGCGCCATTGACCCCATTCTTGAGATCTTTGGTGATTCCAAGGTCACGTTCTATCTCGTCGGCGAAATGGTGGGATGGTTCCCCGAATTGCCCGAAAAAATTTCAAGTGCCGGTCACGAGGTTGGCTTTCATTGCCATATTCATCGCAGACTCGATGATGCCAAAGAGATCGAAAAAGATCTGATCGCCTCTGCCGATTGGATAAAAAAATACAATGTGCGCGGCTATCGCGCTCCGATGATCAACACAGTCGAAGAAGTATATCCGCTGCTCGCGAAACACAACTTCATCTACAGTTCGTCACAATATGCGCCTGCAAGCGTGGCTGTAAAAAAAGGTAATGTCTGGGAGATTCCCGTCAGCACATTGCCGCTACTAAAAATGCCCACTGAATTCAACGCACCACGCTACATGAATCTCAAACTCGTCAGCGGCGGTGAGTTTCCCTACGGCTCCAGCTTCATGAGCGGACTTTTCCGTAAAACCGTTTACAAGATCATCGAACGCGAATTCAAAGCAGGCAAAAGCCCGGTCATCTTTTTGCATCCGTACGAGATCATCACGCCCGAAGGCTATCCAAAAAACTTTATCGTAGATATGCTTCATCACCCACTGCTCTTTCCGTTCACCTTCAATAAATCCAGCTTCCTCAAAGAACTGCTCAAGAACTTTCCCACCTCCACCATGCAAGAATACATCAAAGAATTATGAACATTCAACGGGTCACTTCTCTGCACGCCCCTGCGCTCGAATCCCAACTCAGCTATAGCGGTCTCGACTCGTGGATGAATTTCATTCATCAAGTCTATGCTCATCCCGTGCATCGTTTCGTCGCGCTTGATGGCGATAAACCCGTTGGCGCATTATCGTTGCTCGAAGTCAAACATCCTGTATTTGGTCATTATCTTGCCACCGCACCTTTCGGCAGTTACGGCGGCTTCGCCTACGAAAACCACGAAGCTCGAAATCTTTTATTGGATGAAGCCCAACGCCTCGCAAAAGAGATCAACGCCGAATACATCTCACTTCGATTTGACGATACCGCCTCTTCCCCGCCCGAAGGCTGGGTGGAACACCCCGTTTACTTCACCTATCTGATTCCTTTACCTGCCACGCCAGAAGATTTACTAAAACGCTTCTCATCAGATCATCGCAATCACATCCGCAAGTCGCTCAAAAAAGGATTCTCCATCCGCTTCGGTCATCTTGATCTCTTGGACGATGCATATGAAGCCATTGCGCATTCGATGCATGAACTCGGCTCACCGTATCACGCGAAGCGCTATCTGCGTCAGATGGCAGAAAGCCTGGGAGATATGCTCCAGTTCGCGGTCACGTATGATGCGAAGGGACGTATCACCGGCGGCGGGGTTTCCATTTTCCAAGGTAAGACCATCTTCAATCTCCACGCCAACGTCCTGCATTTTGCGCGTTCATCTTATGCCGGAGAATTTTTATATTGGTCTGTCATCGAACACGCCATTCAAAAGGGACTTTCAACCTTCGACCTTGGACGAAGCCTGGTCGGCTCGGGCAATGATATTTTTAAATCCAAATGGGCGCCGGAGAAAAAGCCGCTTGCTTATTGGTTCTGGCTCGCGCCGGGGCATGAGCTACCTTCACTAAATCAGAAGAATCCCAAATTTCAATTTGTCATTGCGGTCTGGAAAAGATTGCCGCATTTTATCGTACGTGCCATTGGGCATTTCGTCATTCGCGGATTTATTTAACCAACTCCGAAGGAGTGTAAGGATTATAGGAAATTTATCAATGTGCAATTCCAACCCCGAAGGGGTGTCATAATCATTTCAGACTATGTCATCCCTTCGGGATTTATATCTATTATCCGTTAATACTATAATCATTCCATCCCTTCGGGATTTTGTTTTATGAAACATACACTTCATTCTCTAAAAAATATTCCACTCAAGCTTCTTCCCAGCGTTGCAGAGATTCAATTAAGTGATGCCGGGCTACTCTCGAAACTGGGTTACCCATTTGTGTTGCGCTATTTTGAGAACGCTATAAAAGATGAGCACGCCTTTGGCTTTTATGCGCAAGACGATGAGACAAAAGAAATCATGGGCTTTAGCCTTGCCTCCCCTGAGCCTTCGTCTCTAACCTCCAAACTCACTGAAGACAAAAGTTGGTTTATTAGAAATATTCTCAGGGTCATTTTCACCCGCCCAACGGCGTTCTTTCAGATGGTCATTTCCAGCATCACCATTCGCGGACAGATGTATGAGCCAAATACCATTGAGTGCGTCTACTTCACCGTCGATGCAAAGTTTCGCGGACGTGGACTCGGGCGTGTCCTGCAAAAAGCGCTCATGGACGAGGGACGCAAACGAGGGTATAAAAAGATATACGCCAGCGTTGAAACTTGGAATATCGCCAGCCTGAAAGCCACACAGGCAAATGGTTTCAAGATCATCAAGACCTTTCAAGAAGGTATTTACCACAGGCACCGCCTGGAAAGCGAGTTGTAAGCAACTATGACCACCCATCGAGAACGCATTCAAGCCTGCCTTAATGGTGAGAAAACAGATAAAACACCGATTGCCTTGTGGCGGCATTTTCCTGAAGAAGACCAGAATCCCGAAACGCTTGCAGCCGCAACCATCAAATTTCAACAGACGTATGACTTTGACATTGTTAAAGTCACACCCGCCTCATCCTTTGCCGTAAAAGACTGGGGTGTGGAAGATGAATGGCAGAACAACCCTGAAGGGTCACGCGCATATACAAAACGCGTTATCCAGAAGCCGCAAGATTGGGAGGCACTCAAACCACTGGACCCGTCTGCTCCGCATTTGGCGGCTCAGTTGCAATGCCTGAAACTTGTCCGCGAAGGGATCGGCGCAGAGACGCCCATGATCCAGACGATTTTCAACCCGATGTCTCAGGCGAAGAATTTGGCAGGCAATGAGCTATTACTTGAACATATCAAAAAATATCCGAATGCTGTAATGAAAGGCTTGGAAACCATCGCCCAAAGTACTGCTAAGTTCATTATGGCAGCGCGAGAAATCGGCATTGATGGCGTCTTCTACGCCATGCAACATGCGCAAGCCAGCATGCTTGAACTGGACGAATACAAATCCATTGTCTTGCCGTATGACCAGCAAGCCCTAAAACCAGCCGAAGACCTGTGGTGCAATTTACTTCATCTACATGGCAGTGATGTATATTTTTCTCTTCTGCGTTTGATCAATTTTCAGATCGTCAACTGGCATGACCGCGAAACCTATCCATCCCTAGCCGAGGCGCAAAGTCTTTTCCGTGGGGTGGCGTGTGGGGGCATCCGGCAAGATACGCTTTACAAGGGCAACCCAGCCCAAGTTAAGGAAGAAGCTCTGGACGCCATCAAGCAGACCAAAGGCAAACGCTTCATCCTCGGTACGGGATGCGTGGTCTATTATCAGTCACCGCATGAAAATATTATGACTGCCATTGAGAGCACACGATGAGTCTGCGAGTCATTTCTGGTTCAGCGCGTGGACGAAAACTAAAGTCAGTGCCCGGCGATACGACCCGCCCGGTGATGGATCGTGTCAAGGAGTCATTGTTCAATATTCTGGCAGGTGACGTACTCGATTCAAATTGGTGGGATTTATTTGCAGGCACGGGCGCGATCGGCATTGAAGCATTGAGTCGCGGTGCAGTTTTCGTTAAGTTCACCGACTTAAATCGCGCGCCGATTGAAACCATAAAAGAAAACTTGGAACATTGCCGGTTCAGCGAGCAGGCAGAGATCAAACGCGGCGATGCATTTACCATGCTGGCTGGCAGGGCAGACAAGCAATTTGAATATATCTATATCGCACCGCCGCAGTATAAAAAAATGTGGCTCGAAGCCTTAAAGTTGATCGACGATAATATGGAATGGTTGAGCGAGGATGGATCGGTCATTGTGCAGATCGATCCGCGTGAATATGAAGAGTTTGAATTTAATAATCTAGTGGAAGGCGAGCAAAGGAAATATGGCAATACGATGCTCGTGTTTTATGACCGCAAATAACCCAACTGCGAGGTTCTCATGGTGTTAACTATTTTGCAATACATTGCCTGTGCATTGACAATTCTTGTTGGCGCCTGGTCTTTATTTTCACCGGCAAGTGCAGGCAAATTCACCGGCTTAACGCCCGAAGGCGGACGTGGAATTACAGAAATTCGAGCCGTGCTTGGCATGTTCTTTGTGGCGCTCGGTTTGTTTCCCATCCTTTTCCCAACCGATGCGACATTTCAAATGCTCGGCTTTGCATACCTATTAGTTGGAATTGCACGATTAATCTCGATCTTTGTCGATAAATCGGGCAATCAGTCGAACTGGATCAGCGTGGCAAGTGAGTTTGTATTAGGCGCGATCTTATTGTTTTAGTTAATCATCGTCTTCCTTTTGTTGTCCGTACGCCCGCGCCACTGCGGCTTCCACTTCATCCTTGGTGTGCTTCTCACACGCCACCAGAGGACGTTGCGGATGCGCAACTTTTTTTCCTTCGGCGCTCATCACTTTGAAGTCGAATAATTTTCCATCCGCTTCATATAAAACAAAAAGCTGATGCAGCTTTCCACACACGATACAACCGTGAGTTTCATTGCGAGACTGTTTTTCGGTCATGTCTTACTCCAAAATATAAAGTGGCTGTCACAACAAAGTTGACAGCCACTTTCTCTAATCTACTCTTCAGAGATCACGATCGATTTGATCTTATCGCCTTCAAAGTTGGGGTTTTGATCCGGGTCGCGGCGGGTGATGCCATTGACCACATCAATGCCTTCAACAACCTGCCCAAAGATTGTATAACCACCATTCAAAAATTCCTGAGCATCAAAGGTAATGAAGAACTGGCTTCCGTTCGTATCGCGCCCTGAGTTCGCCATGGCAACCACACCAGCCTTGTCAAAGGTCAGGTCACTGTCTTCATTCACAAATTGATAGCCAGGTCCGCCCATGCCGGTTCCGGTCGGGTCACCGCCCTGCGCCATAAAGCCTTCGAGCACACGGTGGAAGGTGACACCATCAAAGAAACCCTTGCAGGAAAGAAACACAAAACTATTTACTGTGATAGGAGCTTTATCGGCATACAACTCGATCTTGAACAGCCCACCATTTTCCATTTCAACATTTGCAAAATAGGATGTAGCTGCATCCACCATCATCGGCGGCGCGGAATCATATTGTTCCGCAGCGGGAATATTAGCAAATTGTTCACAAACCAGTGAATTCTGTTCAACCGTTGAGCCCTGCTTCGGCAGAAACTGCCAGACAAAAAATGCGATCACAAGCAAAACAAGTCCACCGGCGGCATACTGAATGTATTTTTCAGTAGAGGCTGCCTGCTGCTTGCTCTGTTTCACCAACTTCTTTTTCGACATAAACCTTCTCCTTATTTTTTCTTTAATTATACCTACTTGCGCGGTCAACTTTTTTCCTGTATCCTTGCAGACGATGAATTCCATTTTCAAAAAACAGATCGCCCTGCCGCAAGATCATGGTTCATGGGTTTTTATTTTTAGCCCATTACTGGTAGGCATCTTTGCAGGCGGAACCTTTCCACTCCCAAGTCTCTATCTTGTGATCGCAGCAATGGCTGCATTCTTGATACGCCAACCGCTGACGGTCATTGTCAAAGCCTTAAGTGGACGGCGCTCCGCTGCGGATCTTGTCCCCGCCCGGTTTTGGTTACTAGTCTATGGCATTCTCGCCGCCTCAGCCTTGCTCGGACTTATCCTCTCTGGCTATGGCTACATCCTCTATCTTGCGGTGCCCGGCGCACCTGTCTTTGCATGGCATTTATGGCTGGTGAGTAAACGCATGGAGCGAAAGCAGGAAAATGTGGAAGTTATTGCAACAGGTGTGCTGGCGTTGGTTGCGCCCGCCACCTATTGGGTCGGGATTGGCAGATATGATCCATTCGGATGGTGGTTGTGGTTGTTCTGTTGGCTGCAATCGGCAGCGAGTATTGTGTACGCTTATCTTCGGCTGAGTCAAAGGGAAATATCGCAGGAACAAGCCGCGGTTAAGAGTCGAGGCGATTGGTGGCAGATGGGAATGCGTGCAATGGCATATACTTCCTTCAATGTGATCTTATCCGCAGGGCTGGGAATATTGGCGATGATTCCTATGTTCATCTTCATCCCATTTTTAGTGCAATGGCTGGAGACGGTTTGGGGCATCACGCATCCCGCAGTGGAGTGGAAGCCGGTCCGCATCGGCATGCGTCAGTTGGTTATCAGTATCGTGTGGACTATTCTATTCATCGTTTTCTGGAGGTAGCCATGGACGAAATGAAGTATGAACTGCTGACCGAGCTTAGCGGACGAATGCAAGCGGACTTGCTGGAAAGTTATCTCGAAGCCAATGGTATCGACGTAGAGTTGTTTCAGGAAGCTGTAGGGCATTCGATCTACCCAGTCAACATTGACATGCTGGGGCATGTGCAGGTTTTCGTGCCAAAAGAAAAAATAAAGAAAGCCAAAGAATTACTTGAAGCCTTCAATGGCGAGGATTAAAAATATGCAGAACACGATCTTGCTTTGCACAAAATATGGAATGGGACAGACCAACCTGCCTGAGTTGGAGATCAAGTTGATCCAAAAATATTTCACTCTATTACTGGAAAGTAATTCACTCCCTCAGGTCATCTGCTTTTATACGGATGGGGTTAAACTGGTTACCACCGGCTCGCCGGTTCTAGAGTCGCTGAAGCAAATGGAAGCCAGCGGCGTTCGATTAATTGTTTGTTCCACCTGCCTGGATATGATGGGGCTTGCCGATCAAGTACAGGTTGGGATCGTCGGCGGTATGCCCGATATCATTGAGGCTCAAATTCGAGCAGATAAAGTCATCACACTTTAGTGTAGGAGTATCCATGGATTTCGATCTGAATGATGAACAAAAGACCTGGAAGAAGATCGTCCACGATTTCGCTGAAAAAGAATTACGCCCCAAAGCGCGCGAGGTGGACGAGAAAGAAGAATTCAACTGGGATGCATTCCGCAAAGCGGGACCGATCGGGCTAACCGGCATGAGCATCCCAGAAGAATATGGCGGCTCGAACGTGGATGCCGTCTCGAATGCGATTGCCATGGAAGAACTAGGCTGGGGCTGTGGCTCGACAGCGCTGGCGTTCACAGCGCACAATGGCTTGGGCACTTCTCCTCTCGCTTTGTATGGAAGCGATGAATTAAAGAAAAAGTGGCTGCCCGTGGTTGCCAGCGGAAAGAACAAGCTCGGCGCACTCGCGTTGACCGAACCCGGTGCAGGCTCAGATATTCAAGGCGGGGTGACCACTCGCGCCGTCAAAGATGGAAATGAATGGGTCATCAACGGCGCAAAGATGTGGAATACGAATGCCAGCATCGCCGAATACATCATCACCCTCGTGCGCACTGACCCTGCAGGCGGCTCAAAATCCCTGAGCATGATTCTCGTGCCCACCGATTCAAAAGGCTTGAGCATTGGTCCCGCTGAAAAAAAGATGGGGCTGCGGGGCTCCCCCACTCACGGCGTGACATACGACAATGTGCGTGTGCCGCTAGGAAATTTGATCGGACCCGAAGGACAGGGGCTCAAGCAAACCCTAACCACGTTGGATGGCGGGCGCATTAGCATTGGCTCGATCTCGATCGGTCTGGCGCGAGGCGCGATGGAAGCTGCGATCCAATACGCGAAAGAACGCAAGGCATTCGGGCAGTCGCTGGCAGATTTTCAGGCAACCCAATTCAAGATCGCCAATATGGAAATGGAGATCGAGCTGGCGCGGACGTATATTTACAAAGCCGCCTGGCTTAAAGATCAGGGACGCCCGCATATCAAGGAGGCTGCAATCGCAAAATTATTCGCCACCGAAATGGCGGAACGTGTCATTTATGATGCGATCCAGATCCACGGCGGGTATGGATACAGCCGTGAGTACAATGTGGAACGCATGTATCGCGATGCACGTCTAATGACGATCGGCGAGGGAACGAGCGAGATACAAAGGCTGGTGATCTCGAGGCATGTGCTGGCTGGTTAATGCAACTCTGCCGGGGGCTAAGCCCCCGGCAGAGCTATATAAAATTCTTAGCTTATTGTACGGTGATCAAGTCTTTGATCTGGTCGAAGGTGGAAGGACCCACCCCAGAAACTTTCAATATATCTTCGATGACCGAGAAAGGTCCATTTTCAGTACGATAATCGACAATACGTTGGGCAATGGTGGGACCGATGCCAGGAAGGTTGTCCAATTCCTCCAGCGAAGCGGTGTTGATGTTCACCAATTCGCTGTCGTCTGATCCTGACGGGACGGGTGTTTCTTCAGCGCCAGGCAGTGTCAGACTATCGTCATCAGAAGGACTAGATCCATCCTCGGTGGTTGGTTCTTCGCCCGGTTTGTATGGAATGGTCAATTGCTGTCCGTCTTCGAGAAGCGCAGCCAGGTTGATCGTATTGACATCCGCGCTTGTGAGCAGCCCACCCGCCGCATCGATCGCATCTTGAATGCGTGCACCTTCAGCAAACTCATATAGCCCTGGGCGTGGTACCGCGCCGATAACATGCACAGCGATTGGTTCTTTGGTCGGAGCAGGTTGGAGTGAGATCGGTTCCCCGGCAGGCGCACGGGCAATGAATAATAACAACCCAGCGAGTGCAAAACCCGCCATAACGCCCACAAGAGAATAAAGCACATTTTTCATGCGTCAGATTCTACCCTAACTTCATAATAAGCAATCCTTCATCGATCTTACGAACCGCCTTGGAAAAATCGAATAACTTTTTCATGCGTTGAAAATAGCGGGGCATTTCATCGAGTTCGATGGCGCGGAAACCGAACTTCTCATACATGGGTCCATTGTGTTCAATGCACATCAAATACAACGGTCGCGGCGACTGTGCCAGCAGCATTTCAATGATCTTACGTGCAACTCCCTGCTGTTGATACTTGAGTGTTACCGCGATCGAAGCCAACTCAAGGATGCCTTGCCCGTGAGGCTTGACCTGACCGCAGCCGACCACCTGCCCATTTTCTCCTACTGCGACGAGAAAACGCCTCCAATCCAACCCCATGGGATTGATCCCACCTTCGTGAATGAGTTGCTTGATTTGAGGGAATTCTGCTTCCACCGCCGGGCGGACTTCAACCTTGAGCATGCTACACCACTCCCGCAGCGACGAGAATAATAAAGGTCGCAATAAACCAATGGATCAAGAAAGGATAAAAGAAAGACTTCGTGCGCCATGCCACCCAGCCAAAGGCAAATCCACCAAAGATGGTGGAAAGGGTTTCCACTTCAGGTTTGCCAATATGAGCCAGCGCGAATGGAACGGCTTGCAGCCAGAGAGCTTCGGGTCCGAGTTTGCGTGCGTAGGTGAAAAGAATCAAACCGCGGAAGAAAAATTCCCAGCCGATCAGGTCAATGAGGGTCGTCCACGGCAGCCCGACTACAAAGCGCTCATAATACGTCTTCATCGACTCGTCGGTATGCCCAAGGAAATAGATAATGGGTGTCATGAGAGCAACGCCGATCAGGGTATAGGTCAACCCTAGTTTCCAATCGCCGAAGGAGAAGCCATACTCTCGCGGGTTTTCGCGAAATAAAAAGAGAACGATCAAAAGCGGAATGACGAAGTAAAGCAGGAAGCGGTCTAAATATTTATGGGCAAAAATAGTTTGATAATGATCCACCATCAAGAGCAAAGTGCTGATAATGGTCACCACGACGATCTTCCAATCGAAGGTCAGTTTTTCACCGATAAGAGTTTTCATTTTAGGGGATATTCTTACTTGCGCAATTTTTCAATGCGGTGTGCAAGATAGGATGAAAAATAACCATCATATTTGACCCACAACTCAGGTAGTTTCCAGTCGTTGCCAGTTACTTTATGGCGGCAGGTTGGCAAACCGCAGTGACAGTCAAACTCGTCATACGGTCCGCCATCTGACATGGCGTAGTCAAAGGTCAGTTCCTCACCGGCTTCAATGTTTCGCATCGCCACCAAACCGATCTGTCCGGTGAAGCCCAAATTCGGTTCACAGGCATGGTTGAAACAGTCATTTGGCTCTTTTTCTTCAGCGGTAAGAATGTATAGCTCTTCGTCGATCTGCAAAACGCGCTGCGTGAATCGCGGCATGTCTGGGTCGAGCTGGCTTTTGTGCAGGATGGTTCCACCCCACAGAGAGATCAATTCGCCCTGGTTAATGGATGCAATTGCATATACGCCGCATCCGCCAGAGGATTTCGTGCGGGCTTCACATTTTGGGTTTAAGTAGGAGGCTGTCATATAGGGTGTAGAGAATATCAAATGGGGAGAGGCAAGTCAAGTACGGGAAGGAAGCGAAAAGCGAGACAGCCGGGCGGCTGTCTCGCTTCATCAAAATTATTTTGTCTCGCCGGTCGTATCGGATGATGCTGCAGAAATCCGTTGGGCAAAGAAGATGGGCAGGAAGGTGATCAGCATCACCAGCAAGGCTGCCACGTTTGTAACAGGACGGTCACGTGGACGGGATAATTGGCTGAAGATCCAGATGGGAAGTGTGGTCTGTTGACCTGCCGTAAATGTGGTGACGATAACTTCGTCGAAGGAGAGGGCAAAAGCAAGCATACCGCCAGCCAATAAAGCTGTGGCAATATTGGGGAAGACCACGTAGAAAAATGTCTGAAAGGAGTTCGCACCGAGATCCATAGAGGCTTCGATCAGTGAGCCTTGCATCCTACGAAAACGTGCAAGGACATTGTTGTAGACGACCACCACGCAAAAGGTGGCGTGACCGATGACGATTGTCCAGAAGGAGAAGGGAATGTCGAAGCCGCCGATGGCTGCACGCAGGGCAATGCCTGTGACGATGCCGGGCAGAGCAATGGGCAATACCAATAAAAAGGAGATCGCTTCTCTGCCAAAAAATTTGCTGCGATACACCGCCGCCGCGGCGAGAGTGCCAAGGATCAGCGCGGCGGCTGTGGCAATGGCAGCCACTTGCAAAGAAAGGGTCATGGCACGCCATAGGTCTGGTCGTTGAAGAGCAACCCCGAACCATTTGAATGTAATACCTGGGAGTGGAAAGGTATATGTAGTTTCGTCTGGGGTGAGGGTGTACAAGAAGATGATCAAGATCGGGAAATGCAAAAAGATCAAGGCGGCATAGGCTGCCACCTTCAATGCCAAAGGTGCCTGCGGAGATGTTGAGGAATTATTATTAGAGGGCATCAAAGGCTCCCAACCTGCGGGCAATGAGCAGATAAATGACCATGATGACGACGGGTCCCATGGTCATGGCGGCAGCAAGAGGAATATCTCCAGCGGTGCCTTGATACGAGTAAACTGCCTGCCCAACAAAGAACTTTGAATTGCCGAGACTCAAGGGGATGATGAAGTCGCCAAGAGTTAACGAGAAGGTGAAGATCGAACCTGCCACCACGCCGGGGAATGCCAGCGGAAGAAGCACGGTTCGAAATGTTTGCAGGGGTTTCGCGCCAAGGTCACTCGACGCCTCGACGAGAGAATGTGGCACTCGCTCAAGGGCAGTTTGGATCGGCAGGATCATATATGGAAGCCAGATATAGGCGAAAACAATGAACATGCCGATCGGGGAAAGCGCCAGAGAGGAGCCGCCAATCCCTTCGATAGAGAGCAGCCAGTCTAATACACTATTCAACCCGAGCAGGTTAATGAACCATGAAAGGATGCCTTCTTTGGCAAGGATCAACTTCCAGGCATACACGCGGACGAGGTAGCTTGACCATAATGGGATCGTCACTGCAATGATGAGCCAGGTCTTTAATTTGGGTGAGGCATATCGTGCAATGAAATAAGCAAGCGGAAAAGCGATAAGCGCATCGACAATAGTGACAGCCGTTGCCATGATTGTGGTACGGCTGAGAATTTCAAGGTTAGCGGGTTCAAAGATACGGGCATAGGTGCTTAATGTAAATTCCCGCACGATCAAACCGGTGAAAGGTTCAAGATAATAAAAACTATTGACCAAAAGGTTGAACAGGGAGCCGAGGTATACGACAAGCATGTATGCCAGCGGCGGTCCGAGCAGGAGCCCAAGGACTAGTTTGGGGCGCAAGTAAAAGTAAGTGGATAAGCGCTGTAACATCCCTACGCTCCCATTTTGCTGATGTGCTCTTTGTTCCAATGCAAACGGGCGCGTTGTCCTCTAATTTTCAACACGTCCATTGAAGTGGTCTTTAGATTTTGTTCGATGACGACCAAGTCGCCGCCGCCATCGAGCTCAACATGATAGCGTGTGTACAACCCAAGATAGATCACGTCCCGTACGGTTCCATCGCTGGTGTAACTATCGGATGGTGCTTTGTCATTGATGCTGCCCAAATGGATCTTCTCGGGTCGGATGGAGAAGGTGATCTCTGTGCCGGTGATGCGTTTTGCCACATCCCCGCTAACAAGGTTGGATGTGCCGACAAAGTTAGCCACAAATGTGCTAGTGGGATGTTCGTAAATTTCAGAGGGCGTTCCGATCTGTTCGATCTTGCCTTGATTAAAAAGGGCGATTCGGTCACTCATCGTTAGGGCTTCTTCCTGATCGTGAGTGACAAAAATGAAGGTAATGCCAACCCGCTTCTGGATCGCTTTTAGCTCGATCTGCATTTGTTGGCGAAGTTTTAAATCCAATGCGCCTAGGGGTTCATCGAGTAGCAAAACCTTGGGGTGATTGATCAAAGCCCGGGCAAGTGCGACGCGTTGTCTTTGTCCGCCAGAAAGTTGGGATGGTTTGCGTGAGCCAAAGCCAGAGAGTTGAACAAGGTCCAGCATTTCCTCTGCTCGTTTGATACGTTCTACTTTGGCAACATTTTTAACCATCAATCCATAGGCGATATTATCTGCCACAGTCATGTGCGGGAATAGGGCGTAATCTTGAAAGACCGTGTTGACATCACGCTCATACGGGGGGAGGTTCGAAACATCCTGCCCATAGAGATAGATGTGTCCCGAAGTGGGACGGTCGAACCCGGCGATCATGCGCAAGCAAGTGGTCTTGCCAGAACCGGAGGGTCCGAGCATGGAGAAGAATTCACCGTCGCGGATCTCAAGGTCAGCCTCATCTACCGCGCGAACATCTCCAAAATGACGGCTTACCCGTTCGAATTTGATGGCTGGCATGGATTGATTGGTCATTTTTTGGAAACCTGGTTATTTCAAAATAAAGACCTCAGGCGAGACGAGTCCCGCCTGAGGCGTACTATTCACGAAAAGACTAACGACCGCCGATCACAGCAACGTATTGTGTGACCCACTCATGGTAAGGCACACATTCCATGCGTCCATCACCACAGTCGGTGGTGGGAGTGCGCCACCATTGGATCTTGTCGAAATTGTCCAAGCCGTTGTTGACACAACCGTCCGCGCCCAATAATGCATGCGTGCCATCACAGGCTTCCAAGCGGACGGGCACGTTCTGGAACCAGGCTGCCAAATCGCCTTGCACTTTGACATCAATGGAGTGCTCCAGCCACATGTAAGCACAATTGGGGTGTTCAGAGTCCACATGCAGCATGGTGGTATCTGCCCAACCGGTCGCGCCTTCCACAGGTACGGTCTTTTCGATGGGCGCGCCGCCAGCCTTCAACAGGTTCGCCTGGAAGGGCCAGGAGCCAGAAGCAGCAACGCCTTCGTTGGTGAAGTCATCCATCTGAATGAAGGCATCGTGCCAGTAGCGGTTGATGAGAGTGCGCTGTTGGCGGAGCAATTCAATGGCTGCATCGAACTGTTCGCGGCTCAAAGCATACGGGTCAGTGATGCCAAGCTCGGGTCGGGCACTCTTCAGATAAAGAGCCGCATCCGCAACATAGATCGGACCATCGTACGCCTGAATACGTCCCTTGTTGGATTCGCCGTCGGGAAGGGTCATCTCTTCAAAGACCACATTCCAGCTTGTGGGCGGTTGATCACCGAAGACTTCGGTGTTGTACATCAGGATGTTTTCACCAGAGGAATACGGCACGCCATAATGCTTGCCATCCACTGTGTGCCAGGGGGCATTCTGCAAACGTTCATCAATTTTGCTATAGCTGGGGATTAGATCAATGTTGATCTCTTGAACACGTCCGCCTGAGATCAAACGGTTGGAGGCATCGCCGGAGGCGGTCACCAAGTCAAACCCGCCTTCGTTCATCAACGCGACCATCTCATCCGATGTGGCAGCGGTCTTGTTGGTGACGATACAACCGGTCTTAGCTTCGAATTCGGTCACCCAGTCGAATGCCGGGTCGGTCTCGCCGCGCTCGATATAGCCTGCCCATGAAACAATGGACAACGCCCCTTCGCCTTCACCGACGGATTGCAAAGGTCCGCCGCTTTCCCCGCCGCCACCTGCACCTGCACAAGCAGATGCCACAAGGCTGACAAGGACCAGTACACTGAACATTACGAACCATTTCGATTTCATTTTCTCACTCTCCTTTGAGTTGTAGAAACTAAGGTCGCAGTACTGTTTATAGATAAAGGTGTACGTTTTTTTGCGGGCGAGCCTCCTTCTTTTCCTTGAATGTCCTAGAGAATAAAACGACACCCTGAAATCCTGTGGTGTCGTATCAATTATATTATAGTTAAATTTCAGATTAAACGTCAATCACTTATTTCCGAATAATACAAAGGGTATAATCCGGTAAACCCATTCCTGGAGATAAATTGATGACTGAACTGCCGATCTTCCCGCTAACCGACGAACACAAAATGCTACGCGATGCCGCCCGCGATTTTGCCCAAAAAGAGATCGTGCCCATCGCCGCTGAATTCGACGAAAGCGGAGAATTCCCACATGCCACGATTAAAAAGATGGGGGCTCTGGGGTTTATGGGCATCGAATTGCCCGAAGAGTATGGCGGTGCCGGCATGGATGCGCTTGCCTATGTATTGGCTCTGGAAGAGATCTGCAAAGCCGACGCCTCGCATGGCGTCATTATGTCGGTCAATAATTCGCTGTACTGTCATGGCATTTTGAAATTTGGCAGCGAAGAACAAAAGAAAACATTTCTGACCCCGATTGCAACGGGTAAAGCCATCGGCGCCTATTCTCTGACCGAACCCCAAAGCGGCTCAGATGCCGGGACGATGCGCAGCCGTGCCCAACGTGACGGGGATTTCTACGTCTTGAACGGGCGCAAATCCTGGGTCACGAGCGGACCCGTGGCAGATTACTTTGTGGTGTTCATGATGACCGACCCGGAGAAAAAACAAAAAGGCGTAAGTGCTTTTCTGGTTCCGGGCAATACCCCCGGGTTGACCCGCGGAAAAAAGGAGCCGAAGCTGGGCATCCGCGCCTCGGCAACGAGTGAATTGATCTTCGAAGATTGCCGCATCCCGGTTGCGAATCGGCTCGGAGAGGAAGGCGAAGGATTCAAGATCGCCATGACCGTATTGGATGCCGGAAGGATCGGGATCGCCACACAAGCGCTTGGGATCGCAGAAGCAGCCTACGAAGCAGCGAGACAGTATGCGGGTCAGCGTGAGGCGTTTGGTCAACCGATCGGGCAATTCCAAGGCACAGGCTTCAAACTCGCCGATATGAAGACCCGTATCGAAGCATCCCGCTTGTTGATCTACAACGCCGCCATTGCCAAAGAGAAATCCAAGACCGGTAATGGCAGATATTCGCTTGAAGCGTCGATGGCGAAGCTCTTCGTGTCTGAAACTGCGATGTATGTTACACATCAAGCGGTGCAGATCCATGGCGGCATGGGCTATAGTAAGGAACTGCCCGTCGAGCGTTATTTCCGTGACGCCAAAATCACCGAAATCTACGAGGGTACAAGCGAGATCCAAAGGTTGGTCATTTCCAGGATCGAACTCGGTTCGAAATAGGTTATTCATGGACTTCATCCCATTTTGGTCTCTTATTCCCATACTAGCTGCAATCACACTCGCGCTGGTTTTATTTTTTGTATCCCGCCGTCTTCATTGGCAGGACGCAGAAGCGGAACCTGAGACCCTTTCAAGTGAATCTGAGGTGCAATTGCCTGCAGGCGATATGCGCACAAAGATTCTCGCCTTTCTATCTATCCATCGGTGGGAAGCTCTTTTAGTGGCAGTTGTACTTGGCTTGATCGCCATTTCTGGGTTATCTGCCCCAACCCAAATGATGGGAGAAATTCCAGCCTCGCCCAGTTTGCCGGGGCGTCCCTTTTACTTTATTCACTGGCAGAGAAATCATCTTTTCATCTTTTTCAACCAAACTGCAACTGCCATCAATTTGCTGACTGGCTTGGCAGCACTGGCACTCACGATCTTCGCTGGCATTCGCAAATCGCCCCGCAAGATTCAATCCGCCCTGCTTTGGGGAACCATGGCACTGGCTGGCAGCGCACAATGGATGATCGCCGACCAGAATCAACTGATGGGCGGCGTAGCGCTTTACTTATTGGCTGGGGCTGGGTTTCTGGTCTGGTGTTTGCACAACCTCACAGCTATCAATAAGGATATCGACGAGCCGCGTCCCATTCCGTTTCGCTGGGAAGTGACACTTGTGATCGCCATTGTTGCACTTGCATCTTTTGGCAGATTGTTCGCACTAGACAAGGTCCCATATGGAATAGAAGGCGACGAAGCCAAATGGACTGCCGAAGTGGTTTCGCTTGGTTTGCGCGGTGACCCAGATTCGAACGGGCTGTATCACCGCGATGCACTGCCCATCAGCTTTTTCATGCAAACAGCGTTCCACAGATTCATGGGTCCCTCCCTGTTCGCGGCACGCTTTGAAGTCGCCTTATTTAGCATCATTGCCACACTTGTCTTTTATTTTCTCCTGCGGCAGGTCACAGCCATGCCGCTTGCCTTACTGGCATCCTGGTTGTTGAGCGCCTCCATCTTTGATATCAGCGCAAGCCGACTCTCGAATGTGGAAAGCCATGTCAAATTATGGCCCATTCTGACTCTCGCCGTGTTCGCATGGGCATTACGGAAAAGACATTGGGCAACCTACGCCATTGCAGGGATCGCCCTCGCCCTTGGTGTCCTCACCTACGACACCGTTCTGCCCATGGGATTGGTGATGGCTATTCTTGTGATCGTCGAAGCCAGAAGGAACAGCGAAACCTTCGTCGATACGCTCCGCAACTTAATGGCGATGCTGACGCCTGCTCTTTTGACCCTGCCACTTTTAATTCCATATTTCACAGGCAGACTTAGTTATTATGAGATCGAAAACAAAGGCTGGGAAAATGGTCTCGTCACCATCAAGGATCACTTCATAGATGTACTCTATAACTGGTATGTACAAGCAGGTGAAGACTTTCTTTACAACCGCAATGGACCTCTGCTTAACGCGTTCCTGATCCCCTGGCTGACATTTGGAGGCGCTGCCGCATTTGCAACTTTCCGTCGCCGCCTCTCTTCCTGGACCTTGGTCTGGTTCCTGCTCGTCATCTTTCCCGTCCCGATAATCACGCACAGCCCAGTAGGACGGGTATATTATCCTGCTCTACCTGCCGCATACATCCTCGCCGCGATCGGTTTATACGTTTTCACCCGTGAAAGTCTGCGCGCGCTGGGCAGCAATTTCCGTCCATTGGTTACAGCTATATCCATAGCCGTTTTGGTCTGGCTTCCGCTCTTCAACTTGTACATTTATTTCAATGAAGTGAATGATTATGGCGACCGCCAGATGCGGCGTGAAGTGGCTGAATTTGCAGGCGAAGCCGCCAGCATGGACAATCTCATTGTACTGGCGTCTGTTCCCAATGCAAACGAACCCTTGAACAACGAATTTCAAATGATCGAACTGTTCATGATGGACAAGCTTCCGCTCGAAGAGATCACCACTTCATATAAAAACGTCCCGCTGGAAGAAGTCCTCCTGACACTGCACGACATCAGCCCTCGCATGAACCGCTCGGTTATTCTGGATAAATCCACCCAGAACGACCGCCAAAAACGAGACGATCTCTCCAATGCTATTCGCCTCTGCTATCCGAAAGCGACATGGCACACTGGCAATTACTTCGACCGGGTGGATATTGATGCAGAGTCACTAGCCAACCCAACCTGCATCCCTTCCTCCATTTCACTTACACAAACCACGCCCAATACCTTTGCATGGTCACTTTCACAAGGAACTGCCAATCAAGTCTCTTTGCAATGCAGCACCTTACAGAACAAACGTGATTGGGTGGAAATGGAAACTTTAAATCTCGCAGGTGGTTGGCAAACTGAAACCACTTTCGCCACAGGGTGGAGTGGCGATGGCTTCATCATGGATAACTATGGCAGTGTTCCATTATTGTTCGATATCGTCCAAACAGAAGAGCTTCCCTTGTATTTCTGGGTTCGATATTACAAACGCGTCGTCGATAACTCTCCTGCGGAACTCTTTTTCAATGGAGAGACGCGCATCTTCAGCGACATCAATGATGATCTGATCAACCAGTGGGTCTGGGAAAAGATCGGTCCCTTCAATGGGGCTGCCGAAACATCCACAGCTGCGATCAATCGACCCTACAACGAAGACCCGTCTCAATTTATCGCTCTCTTTATTGACTCTCTCGTATACACCCACGACCCGAACTTTAATCCCACAAGCGATCAAACCGAATCGATGCAGCCCCTTAGTTTCAGCTACCAAACCGAACGGAGCGAAGGCAGTCTCATCGTCTCCTTTGAGCCGGGAACGTATCGCTGTTCCATCGCCGCGACCAGCAATACCGGTCAGCTCATAGATGCGTTTGGTCATGCCCCGGTCAAATCGGAAATCATTGAGTTCACGGTCGAATAAACCCAAATGACCCAGATCCGTAAAAGACAACCTCCGCAGGTCTCCGTCATCATCCCTGCATACAACGA
>JAFLCF010000159.1 GCA_017303735.1 Anaerolineae bacterium | reverse complement strand
GCGATGATCGCCTTAGCGATCGCCACCCCTGCCATGGCATTCGACGGGCGCGCAGGCGATGTGATCGTAATTGAAGCCGATGAGGTTATTGAAGACGATGTATACGTGAGTGCGGGAGAATTCACTCTCGAGGGAACGGTAAAAGGTGATCTGATCGTCGTCGGTGAGTTGATCGTCATTAAAGGCACAGTAGAAGGCGACCTGATCGCCGCGGGGAACACCATCGTGATCGAAGGAACCGTCACAGACGATGCCCGCATTGCAGGAGCGGCTCTTCAGCTTGGGGATGAAGCGCTGGTCGGCGGTGACTTGATCTCGGCGGGAGCCAGCCTCGAAGCAAAACGTGGAAGTATCGTGCAGGGAGATGCCCTCTTTGGCGGCGCACAAGCGTTGCTGGCAGGCTCAATTGAGAAGGATCTTTTGGTTGGCACAGGTGCATTGGAATTGCGCGGTGAAGTTGGCGGTGATGTGACCGCTGAGGTTGGCGAGGCACAGGATGCCGGACCTGCCCCCTCCACATATATTTCCGACACCAAAGTTGCCATTCCGAACGTCGCCCCTGGGTTGACACTCGACGAAGAGGCAAAGATCAAGGGCAGTTTCACCTATACCCAAACTGCGGATGCTAATATTCCGGCTGGGGTTGTGGATGGAAAGATCACGCGCAATGAACCCGTTGTGGATGCAGATATTGAAATCGCTCCCCCCACTCCGGCTGAGCGCGCTGCAAACTGGACCTTTGACATGTTGCGCGGGATTGTAACTCTTGCCATCTTTGGGCTTCTGCTCGTCTGGCTGGCACCCGCATTCCTAAAAGGATTATCAAACAAACTGCAGACCCAGCCGCTTCCCAGTTTTGGTTGGGGTGTGGTTGCCTACGCTGCCTTCTTCTTTACTTTGTTACTGATCGTGATCGTGATGATCGTTGGCGGCATCCTCTTTGGAGTTCTCTCTCTCGGCAGTGTGACCGGTACGATCATCTGGGTTGGTATCCTTGCCATCTTCGCTCTGATCGTTGGGTTCATCCTTTTCACTGGCTTCGGTTCACAGATCCTGGTGGCATGGCTGGGCGGCAAGTGGATTTTGGGGCGCTTCAACCCGGCATTGGCTGAGCACAAAGTTTGGCCATTGCTGCTGGGTGTGGTGTTGGTCGGCGTTCTGGTCAACCTGCCTATTGTCGGCTGGCTGATCGGCTTCCTGATCATGTTCTTCGGCTTGGGCGCGCTCTGGCTATGGGGACGTGAACGGATGCAAAAACCGGTAGAAGTTGCCGCACAATAAGTACAATACAATCAAAAAAAGTCGACAGGAAAACCTGTCGACTTTTTTGTTGGAAGACGAACGCAAGACCATGTTGAAATCCGTTCGAACGGACGGACACAATCCTACGGACGTCGAATTCCCAAAGCGATTACGGGCAATCTTTGAAATACGTTACCAGGCGTTCGATCTTTTGGGTGCGGTCTATCGCCGCGCCGCCCTTGTTGATGCCGATGAATTGGAAGTCGATCCATGCACTCTCCAAGCCGCGGAAGTTGGGGTTGATATCCAAGGCTTTGAAGGTGGTATAGAAGGTCCCATTGTTATCGGTGCCAAGGTTGCCAACCAGCAGCCACTCAGAGGGATACAAGCCGCTGGGCGCATCGATGATGCGGTAATACATTTCGACGCGGGTGATCTCGGGCAAAGCCGCCTTCATACTGATCTCCATTTCACGCGGGAAACAATTCAAGGTCAGCTTGTCGGTATTGAACGTGATGTTGGTGAAAACACCTTTTCCAAGAACATTATCCACATTGACGGGAACCAGCCCCGAGGCGTCGGTCGGCGCAGCAACGGCGGCTTGCTGTTGAGCAGTTGCCGTCGGCTCGGCGGTATTGGTAGGAGCCGTAGTTGGCGTTTCGGTGGGGATCGGCGTATTGGTTGGTCCCTGTGTGGGAAGAGGGATGGCAGTCGGCGGAGCGGCTTCTGTGGTTGCAACAACCACCACAGTCTGCACGATCGGCGTTGGCGCTTCCTGTTGAACCGCGGGTTGAAGCGTTCCGCACCCGGTCAGCAGCAAAGCTAGGATGATTGGTAGTGCTTTTTTCATATCTCACTCCTGTGTGAATTTATTCCATTCTAGCCAGAGCTCATCCCGGCAAACAGACCCCCTAGGGGCTATTTTGGCGCGGTTTCGTTTTCAATTCTGCAAAGAATGAGCAAGCCGGGTCCATAATTCGTTCCCCGCCACTTCCAACCGGATAATTCTTATCAGGTATAATCTGCGCATGTTAACCCCGGAACAGATCGAAGCAAAACTTGAGAGAATTCTTTTAAAGGTTGAACGACCCGGGCGGTATGTTGGAGGGGAACTCAACTCCACCGTCAAAAATTGGGAGTCGGCAAAAACCCGTGTCGCATTCATCTTCCCCGATATTTACGATATCGGTGTGTCCAACGTCGGCTTGAAAATCTTATACGATCAGGTCAACCAACGAGAGGATGCGCTTGCCGAGCGCGCCTATTCCCCCTGGTTCGACATGGAAGCGCTCATGCGTGAAAACGGGATTCCGCTTTACACGCTCGAATCAAAGCGACCTTTAGCCTGTTTCGACCTCATCGGCTTTACCCTCCCCTACGAGACGCTCTACACCAACGCCCTCAACATCCTCGACCTGGCGGGCATCCCCGTCCGCTCACAAGAGCGCGATGACTCGCACCCCATCATTATCGCAGGCGGACATTCCGCCACCAACCCCGAGCCCATGCATGCCTTCATCGACGCGTTCGCCATTGGCGAGGGTGAAGAAGTCATTCACGACATCATTGACTCCCTGCAAAAAACGAAGGGTTCACCGCGAGAAGAGCGTTTGCTGGCATTGGCAAAGATCTCTGGCGTGTATGTGCCACGCTTCTACGAGGCCACCTACATGGATGATGGCACGGTTGCCGTCACCGAACCGATCCACCCTGATGTGCCCAAAATCGTAAACAAACGCATCGTGGCGAAACTGCCACCGCCGCCCACCAAGTTCATCGTGCCGAACATTGACGTGGTGCATAACCGCGTCTCGGTCGAGATCATGCGTGGATGCACTCGCGGATGCCGATTCTGCCAGGCAGGCATGATCACACGCCCGGTCCGCGAACGAAGCGTGCAAGAGGTGGTGGATGCTGCAGATGCAGCCGTCCACGCAACCGGGTTCGAAGAACTCGCGCTCATGTCGCTCTCCTCATCAGATTACACCTACATCAAAGATTTGGTCGATGCCATCAGTAAGCGTTTTGAAGGACGCAAGCTGACCGTCTCTCTGCCTTCTTTGCGCATTGAATCTGTCTCGGTCGATTTGATGGAAAAACTCAAACAGCATCGCTCCGGCGGGTTCACCCTTGCGCCCGAAGCCGCCAGTGAACGGATGCGCCGCATCATCAATAAATTCATCCCTGATGAAGAGATCATCAAGACCACGAATGAAATTTACAGCCGCGGCTGGACGACGATCAAACTGTATTTCATGATCGGTCATCCCAGTGAAACGCTGGAAGATGTGCAAGCCATTGCAGACCTGTGCAAGCGTGTCATTGCCGAAGGACGTAAAGTGGCAGGCTGGAAGGTGAAACTCAATGCAGGTGTGAGTACCTTCGTACCCAAACCGCAGACTCCCTTCCAATGGGTTTCTTGTGATACCCGCGAAAACATCCTTGAAAAACAGGCATTGCTCAAACGCCAGTTGATGAAGGATAAAAATATCAAACTAAGCTGGACGAAGCCCGACGACACCCTTGTGGAAGCTTGGCTCTCGCGCGGCGACCGCCGCATGGCAGAAGTGATCTACAGTGCCTGGAAGAAGGGCGCAAAGTTCGATGCCTGGGAAGAGGGGCGCAAATTCAATAACTGGATGGATGCCTTCAACGAACTCGGAATGGACCCTGCGTTCTACACCCATCGTCAGCGCCGCACCGATGAAGTTTTTCCGTGGGAGCATATCACGGCGGCTGTGCGCAAGAATTTCCTTTTCCAAGATTTCCGCATGTCGCTCGAAGGACAGATCCGCGTGGACTGCCGCTTGAATTGTTTCGCCTGCGGTATTCTGCCGACCTTTGCAGGCTTGCGCCGCGAAAACCCCGGCGAAGGCTGGAAGTGCCCGGAAGTAAAAAGCCCTGCTCAAAAAATAAACATCGAATTACCTGTGGTCGGTGATTAAAGTGCATTCACCACGGAGCACACGAAGAACACAGAGAAAAAAACTCTGTGACCTCTGTGTTCTCAGTGGCAGACATTTTTTATGAATAAAACACTTCTCCTTGAACGCCTGCGAAACGAACGCGATCAGTTTGAGCTTTTGCTGAACCGCATCGGGTTTGCGCGCCAGTTGACGATGCGCGGCGTGCTGGGCACCTTGACCGTAAAAGACCTTTTGGCTGCGGTGCTTTCGCACGAGCAATTCATTGCCGACCGGTTGAGCGAGATCCTGCATGGAGAAGCCTACGCCCCCTCTGCCTCGTTCACGGCACTGGAAAAATTTCATCGTGACTACGGCTACCCTGATTATGAATCCACTCTGATCGAGAAAGATATCATCCATCCCCTTCTTTTAGATGCCTACAAGAATATCGAGTTTGATGAGATCGTTGCGCATGAGCTCGCTGTGTATATGAGCATCCTTGCGGAATTGGACAAACTCTCCCATCATCAATGCCTCGACCATGATGTGTTTCACCGGGTTGCCGAACATACCTACCGACCCTATCGCCGCGTTGGCGGCTTGATTCAGGGTTGGTTGAAGCGCATTGCCTCCGAGTCAAAATAAACATGCGAGTCCGAATCACATTTACCAAACAGGGCGCTCTGCGCTACATTGGTCATCTTGACCTGCACCGCGTTTGGGAACGCGCCCTGCGACGTGCTGCCCTGCCGCTTTCCTATTCTCAGGGGTTTCATCCGCAGCCCAAGATCAGCCTTGCCGCCGCCCTGCCCTTGGGATTTTCCTCACGCAGCGAAGTGTTGGATGTGCGCCTGAACGAAGAGATTCCCACAGAAGATATTTCTGAACGACTGAAGGATAATCTTCCGCCTGACATTAAGGTGCTGGATGTACAAACCGTGGATGAACGCCTACCCGCCATGCAGACGCTCGTGCTCTCAGCGGCGTATGATGTCCATTTAACGGAACCCATTGACGGGTCCGAATTGAAGCGCCGGGTCGAAGCGTTGATGAATACAGAGTCGCTCATCCGTGAACGGCGCGGGAAGACCTACGACCTGCGTCCGCTGATCGAACTGTTGAGCATCATCACGCAGGCAGATGGCAAAGCCTGGTTGAAGATAACCCTTGCAGCTCGCGAAGGTGCCACGGGACGACCCGAAGAAGTGCTGGCAGCATTGGAGATCGAACCAGAAACGGCAAGGGTGGAGCGCACGCGGCTGATCTTCAAGGAATAAAGATGAATGCAGGTCGGGTTAATCCCCGACCTGTTTTTTTGAACAGGGCTTACGCAAAACTCGCTCAAGTAGGGTCTGTGACCCTGCGGTACGTCTTGTAGAACACGGCGGTCACAGACCGCCTTGGAGCACAAATGGTATTTTTGTGTACGTCCCATTAAAAATTAGCCCCCATGGTTCTATTGATTTTTTGCACAGCCTCGGTACAATTGACATGTTATTCCAAACCCCACTCTACTGGAGGATGTGTATATGGCTGTACTTGCTGCAATTCCCATGGCGTTCATTCCGGCATTCTTTTTTTCATGGTTCCTCTACTGGCTCGACCGTTATGAAAAGGAGCCTCGCTGGCTGTTGTTGATGACATTTTTCTGGGGTGGTTTTGTTGCCATCATCGGCACGCTGATCATCGCCTCGATCTTTGAGATCGGTTTTAGCTTGGTGCTCAATGATGCTGTCCTTGAAGACATCGCAGGTGGGTCGATCACCGCTCCGCTGGTGGAAGAGTTCTGGAAAGGTCTGGCAGTGCTGGCGGTCTTTTTGATCTTCCGCAAAGAGTTCGACTCGATCCTCGATGGCATCATTTACGGCGGAATCGCCGGGCTGGGATTCGCCGCCACGGAAAATGTTTTTTACTTCCTCGGTCAATACGATGCAGAGGGCTGGGCTGGCATGTTCACGAACTTTGCTCTGCGTGTGGGTGTTTTTGCATGGGGGCATCCGTTCTATACGGCGTTCACAGGTCTTGGCTTTGCGGTGGCACGCATGAACCGCAACATACTGGTCAAACTCGCCGCGCCGATCATTGGATATTTTCTGGCTGTATTTGCGCATGCCTTCCATAACACTGCCGTAATCTTTGTAACCGGTTTAGGCAGCCTGGCATTTGTTATTCTGCTGGAATGGGGCAGTTGGCTGCTCTTCCTGGGCTTCATCATTTGGATGATCCGTCATGAACAGGGATTGCTCAAAAAGCACCTGCGCGAAGAGGTCAGCAATGGTCTCATCAGTGAAGCACAGTATAAGACCGCAGTGTCATTCTTTCAATTTGGCGCGCGCATGGCAGCCCTGAGCGGCGGAGCCTATCGTGCCACCGATCATTTCTATCAATATCTGGGCGAGCTTGCCCACAAGAAAGAACAATTGACAAAGTTCGGCGATGAGAGAGGCAATGCTGCCATCATCGAAAAATTGCGTGGAAATATCACCAGCCTTGCACCGCAAGCGAAGACTTAAAACCCCGCTTCATTACTTAAGAAAGGGCTGGCTGCTGATCCGTCAGCCCTTTCTATGCCTATGGTAAAATACCGTTCGCTCGCCCCCATAGCTCAGTGGACAGAGCGTCAGCCTCCGGAGCTGAAGAGCGCAGTTCGAGTCTGCGTGGGGGTGCCAGACATCCGCCTGCAAGGGCGGTTGTTTTTTATTTAACAGTTGGTAGAATCAGCAAAAGGAAAAAACTACTATGATCTATGCCTTTGCCACTTTGTTCTTTATTCTCGGTCTCGTAACGGGGATTCCGGCTTATTTCCTTTGGCGGCGAATGGAAACGATCAAACGCTCCAGCGCAATCACCTCTGGGGTCGTCCGCACGGTGGGACGCTCGAACATTGGCTGGAATTTTTTAGGAGAAGTCGGCAGGTCTGCCCGTCCGCTGGTAGCGTTCCGTGTGCAGGACAAAGAGTATGAAGTGGAAATGACCGACAACAGCGGGTTTATGAATCGCCGCTACGAAGCGGGCAACACCGTTGAAGTTGTCTACAGTCAGGAATCGCCATGGAAAGCCTACCTCACCAGTGAATGGAATTTCACCCGCCGCGATATGTGGATCGCCGCCGGGGAAATTATCCTCGCCATTGCGTTTTGGGAAACAGGCGTGTATTTGGGGCTTCCCTTATAACGTTTCCACAATTTTACGGATGCACGTCTTGTACTTTTCAACATCAGACATCCGAAGTCTTTATAGACTTCGGATGTCTTTTTATTAGAAATAAAAAAGTAGTAAAATACGAAAAGTTATAGAAATAAATAGATGGGAGAATAAACATGTTCTATGGCTTCTCTGTTTTATTTTTCGTCCTCAGCTTGGTGACCGGGTTACCCGCTTTATTTCGGCTCTCCAAAATGGAAAAAATTCGCAAGAATAGTGCAAGCACCTTTGGTGCAGTCCGTGCCGCAGACAGCGACCTTGGCTGGCTCATGACTGGTGCCATGGGAAGAGTGACACATCCTCTGATTGAGTTTCAAGTAAACGGGCAAAAACATATCATCCAAGTGAATGATAATCGCGGCTTCTTGGCTCCACGCTATGACGCAGGTGATTCACTCGAAGTCATCTATGACAAAGATACTCCCTGGAAGGCATATATTCAGCAGGAATGGCGCATCGCCCGAGCAGACTCGTTGAAATCCGTTGTAGAGTTCATTCTAGCTATCGTACTTTGGGAAACAGGGGTGTCATTGGGAATGCCCCTATAACGTCTCGCCCTTTGCCAACATCGCCACAAATTGATGGATGCGCTTCTCGCGCGTTTCGGCTTTCTTTGCCGTTTCAATTCTAAACAAAAAAGAATATCGTTTTGAACCTGTCAACGTTTCAAAGAAGGCTTTGGCTTTTTTATTTTTCTCCAAAGCGGATTGAAAATCTGCGGGAACTACGATATTCTTCTGGGATGCATACGCCGCAGCCCAACGCCCGTCCTGTTTCGCCGCTTCGACCGCTTTTAATCCTGCCGTTTTCATCTCCCCACTCGCGATCAGACCTTCAACCTTCTCCACATTGATCTTTGACCAGATACTCTTCGGTCTGCGCGGCGTAAATTTCTGCAGGAAATATTGCTCGTCAAAACTGCCCTTCTGACCATCAATCCAACCATAGCACAAAGCCACATCCAACGCCTCGGCATAGGTGACCGTGGAAATTCCAGCCGCTTTCTTGGCGATCTTCAACCACAAGCCCGCAGACTTGTCATGATTTTTCGCAAGCCATTCTGCAAATTTCTTTTTGGATTCAAAAGGCAAGATGGGAAGTTCGGTTGAGTTAAGCATACATAAATTTTACCGTTATACTTTGAGAAACGGAACTATAAAGAGAACTCAAGTGAAAATCTCAAACACGCTCTACGTGACAGATCCCAAAGGCTGGCGCAAGTGGCTCAAGCAGCATTACAAAACTGAGACTGAAATCTGGCTGGTCTACCCCAAGAAAGCGACTGGCAAACCGCGCATCGAATACAACGACGCCGTGGAAGAAGCTCTATGTTTCGGCTGGATTGATTCCATTATCAAAACTTTAGATGACGAACATACCGTCCAACGCTTTTCGCCGCGCAAGCCGAAAGCCAAATACTCGCAAGCCAACATCGAACGCCTGCGGACATTAGTGGCGGAGAAGAAAGTCATCAAAGAAGTCGCCGATACGCTGACTGATGTCTTGAACGCCGAGTTCATCATCCCGCCCGATATTTTGAAGGCGATCCAAGCCAATAAAGAAACCTGGAAAAATTTTCAGGGATTTTCAGACGCCTACATTCGCATCCGCGTGGCATTTATTGATGGAGCCCGCAAACGCCCTGAAGAATTCAAGAAGCGATTAAGGTATTTCATTGAAATGTCCGCAAAGAACAAGCAGATCGGATTCGGGGGGATTGAGAAGCATTATTGATGCCTACTCCCCATTCAACAAAAAATGCCAAAGGTTCGCCTTTGGCATTTTTTGTAAAAGCTCTCAAGTTCTTTTACGGGCAGGTAATTGCAACGCTACCCATACTCTGGTCGTTGACATTGACACGCACGGTGACAGCGTCTGGATAGCTATAGGGACCCACAACATGCAAGCTGACCCGTTGAGTCTCGTTTGCACGAAGGAACAGGACACCTGTTTCTTCTGGCGAGCCGGAGTCGAACACGCCGTCCGGTACCTGTCCGCTGGCGTCTGTGAGGCTAATGCGGTAATTTGCGGATACTTCGCCATTGGCTGTAATATCTACATAAACAAAGTACGTTGAAGTATTTGTGCAGGCTGCTCCAGATCCTTGCTCCAAAACGATCTGTGGGGTTACGGCTGTGATGCCAGTGCTTGATCCGCCAGAGCTTTGACCTTGAACCTTCAACGTCAGGAAGAAGCCCACGAGTGAAGTACCGCTCGGGTTTCTAAGTTCCCAATCTGCGCGGTGATCTCCGGCGGTGCTGGGCGCAGCCATATCAAGGGAAACATCTACATCCGCCCCGGGAGCCACCTGCACGCCTTGAGGGACGAGAAGATAAGCGGGCTGCTGGGTCATCGTTGAGCCGGACACATAATAGATCATGTAATTGCTGTCCCATGTACAGGTGCCGGTGTTACGCAGCTTCCAGGTCTTCTTGAAGGTTGCGCCTGGAGCGTAGGTCGTGCCATCCTTGCCGTCATCGCTGACATAGAGGGCTGAGTCGGTGCACCCGGCTGCGGAAGCAGGAGCAGTCGTCGCCGTGGGTTGTGAGGCGGCGGAGCCGCAATCCACGGTTGCGCTTTTGACTTCACCATCATTCACACGGATTCTTACATTGAGGTCGTTGGGATACGAATATGGACCGGTCAATCGCCAGGTGAGGGTTTTTGTCTCTGCCTTTTCAAAGGTCAACCCGGCAGAAACACTTTCAGACAAGCCATTGTTGGTGAGGTCTTGGAAATTTCCGCCGGTGGGGATTTGCCCGCCAGCGGAATAGGAAGAAACTACATAACTTGCAGCCACAATGCCATCGGCTGTGATCGTGGCGGTGACAAAATACGTGGCATCTGCGCCGCACGCATCGCCCGAGCCTTGTTCTTGTTCGATCTTGATGGAATAGTCGGTGACTTTTCCGACG
>JAFLCF010000158.1 GCA_017303735.1 Anaerolineae bacterium | reverse complement strand
GATCTTCTCGAGAAATCCACAGCGATCTCATTCGCGTTTTCAGATCCTGCTTCCACTGCAAAAGCCCTGACCGATGCCACAAAAGGCAATGAGTTCGTGAAGGTCAAAGGCGGTTTCATGGCTGGTAAGGCACTGAATCCTGCCCAGGTCAAGGCTCTTTCAGACCTGCCGCCGCTGCCCGTTATGCGCGCAACATTGCTGGGCGTTTTGCAAGCTCCGGCTGGCAAACTCGTCCGCACGCTGGCAGAACCCGCACGTGGGTTGGCTGCCGTCATCAAGGCGCGTTCCGAACAGGCTGCTGCCTAGTTTTATTGAAGCGGGTTCAACTCGCAATGTCCTATCCAAAATTTCAAATATCTTAGCAAGGAGTGCTAAACAATGTCTGACAAGCTCGCTAAACTCGTGGATGAACTTTCCACCCTTTCCGTTCTCGAGGCTGCTGACCTCGTGAAAATGCTCGAAGAAAAGTGGGGCGTTTCTGCCGCCGCTCCGGTGGCTGTTGCTGCCGCTGGTGGTCCTGCCGCCGCTGCTGAACCTGTTGAAGAGAAGACCGAGTTCGATGTGGTCATCAAGGATGCAGGCGCCAAGAAGATCGACGTCATCAAAGTCATTCGCCAGTTGACCTCCCTCGGTCTCGGTGAAGCCAAGGCTCTTGCCGAAGCTGCCGGTTCCAAGGTCCTCACCGGCGTTGGCAAGGATGCCGCTCAGGACGCCAAGAAGAAGCTCGAAGAAGCCGGCGCTGCCGTCGTCGTCGAGTAATTCGATACGCAATAAAAAAGAGACCATCCGAAAGGATGGTCTCTTTTTTATTCTTGATGTTACGCTACAAGACGTTCCATTTTACGGATCACCATGACAACCTTGCCTTTGATCTCGAGGGGCTCACTTCTTTTAACCATGATCGGTTTCATGGTGGGGTTGGCAGGCTGGAGACGATACCCATCTTTTTCCTTGTAAAAGTACTTAAGAGTAGTTTCGTTTTTATCTGAAAGCCAGACTGCGACCATTTCGCCGTTGCGGGCATCTTGTGCAGGTTTGAGGATGACAATGTCACCGTCGTTGATCATGGCGTCGATCATCGAGTCTCCCTGAACGTGAAGGGCAAAAAGATCCTTGCCTTTTTCTTTTGAAGGCATCAGTGAGGTGGCGATGTCTACTGTGTCTTCTGCCGTAAAGGGATTAAAGTCTGAAGCGGGGATCGGAATGGGTTCACCAGCTTGGATGACGCCCATAACCGGTACGCGGAGCATGTCGCCGAGAGGGCTGTTATTGACCAGCCGCATGCCGCGCGATATCTTGCGGTCGCGTTCAAGAAGATTTTCCTTCTCCAATTGATCGAGGTAGTAATTGACCACAGAGGTGGAGGAAATATCACAATGTTCCCCGATCTCACGAATGGAAGGGGGGTGCTTATGTTCGCGTTGATAAGACGCGATAAAATCCAGAATTTTCTGGTGGCGTTCGCCAATTCCTTTGCTTTTTCGAACCATCATTTTAAGCCTCCTGCCAGGGGACTGGCGTAGGTACTGAGCATTCTTCGCTCATTTGTGCTAGGAATGATAACCGAACGCCTGTTCTGTGTCAAGGAATTTAAGACTGCAAAACAGCTTACACCCAGGTCCGCCCGCGCATCCAAAAATACATGAGGATCGGCAGCCCAATGATGGTAGCCATGGTGGCAGTGAACGCTTGCTGGCTTGTCCAACCGAAGAGCCCTGCCACAGGCTCGAAGAAATTCATGCCAAAAAAGCCAGTGATAAAGGTAATTGGCATGAAAAATGTAGTGATGATGGTCAACACCTTCATGATCTCATTCATACGATTATTGGTCACAGAGAGATAGGTATCTAATGCGCCGCTGACGAGGTCGCGCAGGCTTTCGTTCAGGTCATGCAGGCGGACAAGGTGGTCGTAAATATCACGGAAGAAGACCCGATCACGCGGGTCGATGACGCGGTAATCGTCGCGGGCGAGTTTGTTCAGCACCTCACGCTGTGGGACGAGGATGCGTCTCATCGTCAGGAGGAGGCGTTTGAGCGTGAATATCTGCTCGAGGATTTCAGGATTGGGCCGGTCAAAGACCCGATCCTCTATTTGATCGATCTGGGCGTCGATCTTTTCGACCAAGGGCATGTAACTCATCACCAACGAATCGACGATGCGATACAGCAGATGATCGGCTCCATCCTGCACATGACGGATATCACGCTGGCAGGCGATCCAGGTATCTTCTACAGCGGTTAATAGTTGATCGTGAAAGGTGATGACATAGTTCTTGCCGAGAAACACATCCAATTCATCGACCTCGGATTCGAACATTCCATTCTCTTGTTTATAGTTCAAGATACTCAACACAATGTAAAGATAATCGCCCCAGTCATCCACTTTTGGGGTGTGCGTTTCTTGTAGGGCATCATCAATGGAGAGAGGGTGAAATCCAAAACTTCTCAGGATGGGTCCAGCTTGTTCCTCAGGCTCGGCGATGAAATCCACCCACAACACGCTGTTTCGGTCGCGGATGAGCTTTGGGAATTCAGCAGGGGAGATGTTGGTACGGATGGGCTTTCCGGGTTTGTAGTATAGAGTTCGAATCAAGGCGTGCCTCCAAGGCAAGTTTTAGGATTTTTGATTTTCAAATCAATATTCTTTACCATAAGGTTAATATTATTGAATTGGTTATTGACAAAATCAACTTTTCAATTATAATTTTATTAGAAATAAGCGCTATTTATTTGATTTTCTTGAGGAAATGTTCAAAAATCAAGAAAATCGCTTCAAAAATCGTTCACTACCCCTAATTATAAATCGGAGAAGCCAGTTATGCGACCCGCACCTACCCGCTGCCCCATCTGTCAATCTGAATTGGAAGTTGTTCGTTTGCACTGCTCCAGTTGCGATACTTCAATCGAAGGTCGTTTTGCACTGGGGCAGTTTTCCAATTTATCACCTGAACAAATGGAGTTCGTTTTTACTTTCGTGCGCTGTGAAGGCAAGATCAACCGCGTTGAGCAAGAGCTTGGTCTTTCTTACCCGACCATTCGCAAAAACCTGCACGAAGTGATTCGCAAACTGGGCTTCGAGCCCGGCAAAGATGAATCGATTGATCTGGACGATGATACGCGTAGCACCGTCATCGCCGATCTTGAAGCTGGAAAAATCACAGCCGATCAAGCCATGCGACTTTTGCGCGGCGAGGAGGAATAAGCCATGTCTAAGACTATTTCTGCAGGACGTACCCCCAAGATCGAAATCGATAGCATTGACGGCGATCTCAGCCTGGTGGGCTGGGAAGGGGATGATATTCTTCTCAAAGCCGATGATGATGAAATGAACGTCAGCCAGGATGGCGATCAAGTTCGCATCTCTTGCAATGATGATCTTTCGATCCGCGTTCCCAAAAGCGCCAGTATTTATATCAAACAGATCACTGGCGATGCTTCCATCCGCGGTGTGACCGGAGTGATCGAATTAAAGAACATCGAAGGCGACCTTTCGATGCGCGACGTGAACTCCGTGGCGGTCGAAACGGTTCAATCTGACTTTAGCCTGCGTGGTGCAAAAGGAAGCTTGTTCATCCGTAAAGCGGATTCTGATGTCTCCATCCGTGACGTGGATGGCAATGTCAGTCTCGACTCTGTTTCAGATGACCTTGCCCTGCGCGATGTGCGTGGGAATGTCACTGTCAATGTGGGGGAAGATGTGGTCTTGTACCTCAACCCGCAGGCAGGCAACACCTATTCTGTCAATGCTGGCGATGACATTTTATTGGTAATGCCTCCCAAAGCCAATGCAACCCTGACCCTCAGTGCCGATGATATTGATGTAGATTGGGACGGTGTGGAAAACGAGGAAGATGTCACTAGCCGGGTGCTGATTCTGGGTGACGGCTCAGCCAATATGACTCTAACCGCAGGCGGAGATATCCGCGTTTCCAACCGGTCTGATGCGGGTGACTCAGCGGAAGACTTTGGCAACTTTGCAGGCTTGGGCATGGATTGGTCCGGGTTTGGCGAGCGCATCTCGCGCCGTGTGGAGCAGGCAACCGAACGCGCGCAGAAAAAGATCGAAGCGGCAAGCCGACGTATCGAACAAAAGACTCGCGATGCCGAACGGCGCGGGCGCGGCAAAGCCGTGTTGGAGATCGGGCGTTGGAATTGGAATTTATCGAAAGGTGTACCCGTTCCGCCCAAACAGCAGGTTTCAGATGAAGAACGCCTGGCGATCTTGAAGATGCTTCAAGAGAAAAAGATCAGCGCGGAAGATGCGGAAAAACTTTTATCGGCACTCGAAGGAGGTTCTTAATGTCTTCTGAAGAACGCAGGAAGATCCTGCAAATGGTGGCAGATGGCAAGATCAGCGCGGAAGAGGCTGCGACTCTCATGCGCGCGATGGAAGAGTCTGCGGATGGGGAGTCGGTTTCAGCGGAGCCGGAGGTGATTGAGTTTGGACCCGTTTCGAGCGGGGAAAGAAGCGAGGCGCCGGAGATCGATGAAGTACGCCGCCGAGCAAACCGCTTTTCCGGCGCCTTCCTCTGGATCGGCATCTTCATCACCGTATTTACAGCCTGGTGGATGTTCGCCATTCAGCAGAATTCTGGTTTGAATTTCTGGTTCTATTGTTTGGGTATGCCGCTGACGTTGGGTATTCTGTTGATCGCGCTGGGGGCAAGCAGCCGCACCTCACGCTGGTTGTATGTGAATGTGGATCGTTCACGTTCGAAAGACCAGGATGGTCCGCGCCATATTTCGCTGGCGTTCCCTTTACCGCTTGGGTTTGCAGCATGGTTCATTCGAACGTTTGGAAATCGCATTGACCGGTTGAAGGATACGAATTTAGATGACGTGGTGAACGCGATTGCGTTGACCAAAAATATCAAAGACCCGTTGATCGTGCATGTGGATGATGCCGACGACGGCGAACGAGTGCAAGTCTTTATAGGATAAAAATGGAAACCATCAAGAAACAACCTTTATTAAGTGGCATATTGATCTTGTTCCTGACGGCGATGATTTTTGCGAACGTTGGCGGGAGCATGTATGATGGATTACTTCCTTTATATCTCAAAGAGTTGGATGCGGATATCACGGACATTGGGCTGTTCTTTACCCTTTCGATGATCGTTCCGCTTTTTTTGCAAATTCTCGGCGGCTGGGTTTCCGACTCTCTGGGACGACTGCGTGCCATTGCCATCGGTAGTGTGTTCGGTGTGTTGGGCTACATTCCGTTGGTGCTGGCAGATACCTGGCAGTGGCTGTTGCTGGCGACTGCGATTGGGGCTGTGGCGCGTTCATTGGTGGGTCCCAGCTTTGATGCCTTTATTGCCGAACATTCCAGCGAACATAATCGCGGCAAGGTATATGGTATTTCGCAAGCGATCTTCATGATCGTAGCCGTGGTGGGACCTCCGCTCGGCGGCTTATTGACCGGCGCGTACGGTTTTAAGCTGATGCTTTTTGTGGCAGGCGTTTTTTACTTCATCGCGATGGTGATGCGCTTGAGCATGGCACGTGAAGCCGCGAAGACCGAAAAAGCGAACGGCGAGAAGAAGAGTCTTTCTTTTACCAGCCTGAAATCAAACATGGGCATGATCATTGGGATGATCTTTTCCGGTGGTTTGCTGACGTGGATGCTGATCACCGATGGTTTGCGCGACATCTCCTTTCAATTTTCGGGGAGTCTATTCCCGGTTTATATGCAGGAGGTCGGCGGTCTTTCATATCAACAGATTGGCTGGGTAACTTCTTTCTTTGGAATCTGTATGATGGCAAGCACCATCCCTGGCGGCTGGCTTTCGGATAAGGCAGGGGAGCGGGTCGGGATTGCGCTGGGGATGATCCTGATGTCTGTGGCGTTGTTCCTGTTGGTGGGAATTTATCCGCTCGGAGTTTCGGGACAGTGGCTGTATTATGTCGGCTGGGGCATGGCGGGGCTGGGTGCAGGTATTTCACAGCCTGCCTACTCTTCGCTCATTAGTAAGGCGGTGCCAAAGGAACAGCGCGGATTGGCGTTTAGTTTTCTCAGCACCAGCCTGGGCGTGGTCTCGCTTCCGGCTCCGTGGATCGGTGCTCAACTTTGGGAAAATTTCGGTCCGACCGCGCCGTTCACGATTACGGCAACAGTTCTTATGCTGTCGGTCATCCCGATCTGGATAAAATTCAAACTTCCGAAAACTGAAGAATTGCCCGAAGAAGAAAAGCCAGTGGACGAAAACGCAGTGGTTGCGACAAGTTAGAGACGCTACCTTATTTCGGCAAGGTCAGACATCGGAAACATACGGCGAAAGGAGAAATGGAATATGGCAAATGTAGAAGAAAGAATGAAGATCCTAAAATTGATCGAAGAGGGCAAGATCAGCGCAGAGGAAGGTGCCAAGCTCCTCTCTGCTCTGAGTGACTCGCGCAGAGGTGTGCCAGCACCGCCGCGACCGCCTTCCGCTGGCGGGGCACGCATGCTGCGAGTCCGTGTGACGGATACTCGCACCGGACGTTCGAAAGCCTCCGTGCAAATTCCGCTCGCGCTGGTGGATGCCGGTCTTAAGATCGGCGCGCATTTTGCTCCTGAAGTTCAGGGTGTAGACATGAGCAATGTGATGGAAGCTCTGCGCATGGGCGTGACCGGCAAGATCATCGACGTGACCGATGAAGAAGACGGCGAGCACGTCGAAATATTCGTTGAATAATGAAAGGTGAGTGTGTGATGTATTTCTACAGTTTCTTCAAATTGATGCAGTAATGAGCGTTGAACGTAATACGTAACTCGTATTGCGTATATCGCAACAGGTAAAGATTCAATGGAAAACACAAACACAAAACAACCCAGCGGTATGTTCGGTTTCACCATCGTCTGGCTGGGGCAGATCATCTCTGTGCTTGCCAGCGCCATGAGCCAGTTCGGTCTTACCATTTGGATGTACGAGAAAACCGAAAGCGCCACCGCGCTTGGCGTGATGCAGGTCTTCTTCATCACGCCTTTTCTCATCATCTCTCCCATTGCCGGAGTAATGGTCGACCGCCACAATCGCAAAATGATGATGATGGTCAGCGATCTGATGGCAGGCATTGCCACCATACTCATCCTCGTTTTTCAGTACTTCGGGATTCTTGAGTTCTGGCATATGTATGTCGCCAGCATTATCTATGGCTTGGGCAATGCTTTCCAATGGCCCGCTTATTCTGCTGCGATCAGCACCATGGTCCCCAAGGAACAATATGGACGTGCCAACGGCATGATGTCGCTTGTTGAGGCAGGACCAGGAGTCGTTGCACCGCTTTTGGCGGGCATGTTACTTCCCATCTTTGGGCTGACGGGACTCCTCTTCTTTGATGTTGCCACTTTCATCCTTGCCATTGGTGCGTTGAGCATTGTCCATGTGCCACAGCCTCAACGGACACAGGAAGGTGAGCAGGGCAAAGGCAGCATCTGGAAAGAAGCTTCGTATGGCTTCAAATATATTTTTGCCCGCCCCAGCTTACTTGGCTTGCAACTGACTTTCTTTATCGGTAACTTGTTCTCCGGTATCTCCTTCACATTGCTGGCGCCCATGGTGCTTGCACGCACTGCCAATGACAGCGTCCTGCTCGGCTCTGTTCTAACTGCTGGTGCAGTTGGCGGTCTTATTGGCGGTATTGCCATGAGTGCCTGGGGTGGCTTCAAACGCCGCGTGCATGGAGTCCTTGTCGGGTGGATGATCTCAGGCGTTGGCATGGCAATTCTCGGCTTGGTGGGAGGCTTGCCCATCTGGATCATCGGCATGATCGTTTCATCCATCGTCATTCCATTGGTCAATGGCTCCAATCAGGCGATCTGGCAATCCAAAGTTGCACCCGATTTGCAAGGGCGCGTCTTCTCCGCGCGTCGTTTGATCGCCTGGTTTACCAATCCCATTTCGCCCATCATCGCCGGTACATTAGCAGACTTTGTCCTTGAGCCGCAAATGCGCACCACCAGTATGCTCTCTGAAATGTTTGGTGGGTTGGTGGGCACCGGTCCCGGCGCAGGCATGGGATTGATCATGTCCTTCTGCGGTTTGCTGTGTATCCTCGTCGGCGGAGCTGGGTATTTCATCCCAGCCATTCACAATGCCGAAACGATTTTGCCCGACCACGATGCGTTGGCAAAAGCCGAACCCGAAGCCGCACCTGCTTGATTTGAATAAAACACAAAAGCCGGATGATGCGAATCACCCGGCTTTTTCTTTTGGATAAAGAACCGCGCCTCTTTCCCCGCTCAAGCCTGAATCGCGAACCGAAACATTTCCATCCCGAAATAGACTTGTCGTCGCGTGAACGTCAGCCCGCATTTCCCCAACACTCTTTGCGATGCGATGTTCAATGGATCAGTCAACCCGATGATTTCTTTTAGCCCGATATTCTTCTTCCCAAATTCCACCGAGGCGCGTGCTGCTTCTGTGGCGTAGCCCTTGCCCCAAAACACTCCGCTCAAAAGATAACCTACCTCGGTTTCATTCGTATCTGGTAAAAATTCCAAACCGCACCAACCCATTAGTTGACCGGTCTCTCGTAGAGTCACAGCCCAAAGACCGTAACCAAATTGATTCCAATGCTCGATTTGATGTTGAATACTTCTATCCACCTTCTCCAAATCCCATGCTGTCTTGGTGGGGAAGTATTGAAAGATATCCGGCTCCTGGGTGATCTTGAAAAGTGACTCCCGGTCGTCCATTGTGAATTGACGCAGAAACAGGCGTTCTGTGGCAAGCGTAATGCTATCGGTTGATGAGTTCATTGGGCATCCGTTTATTGCTTAAGATATACTTCCATAAAACAATACTATTTTATATCAACTGGAGCAGTTCATGAAAATTGCAGTCTTTGGCACTGGCGGTGTAGGCGGATACTTCGGTGGGCGTCTCGCCCAAAACGGGGAGGATGTCACCTTCCTCGCGCGTGGAAATCATCTTGCTGCGATTCGTGAATCAGGCTTGCGTGTCGAATCGGTCGATGGCAATTTCACCATTCATCCCGCAAATGTGACTGACTCCCCACAATCCATTGGCGCAGTGAACCTGATCCTTCTCGCCACCAAAGCCTGGCAATTGGATGAAGCCATTACCCAAATGACACCCCTTATCGGGAGTGACACTGTCATTTTGCCATTGCTCAACGGCATGGAACATATGGAAAAGCTTATCACCGCATTTGGTGTACAGCACGTGATAGGTGGGCTCTGCCGCATCAGCGTATACATCGAAGCCCCGGGCTTGATCCGTCATGTGGGAGTAAAACCCTATATCGCATACGGAGAATGGGACAATTCCAATAGTGAACGTTTGCAAAAGATCCATGCTTTGATTAATTCGATTACAGGTATCGTTGCAGAGGTCCCTGCCGATATTCAATTGGCAATGTGGGAAAAATTCATCTTTATCACCGGCACGAGCGGAGTGGGTGCATATGCGCGCAAGCCTTTGGGCGAGTATCGTGCTGACCCTGAGACCCGTGCTCTATTGATCGGGGCTTTCCATGAAACGGCTGCAGTGGCGCGTGCAATGGGTATTGGCATTGCCGATAATTTTGTGGATGAAACCCTACAACGCCTGGATAAAGCTCCCGGCAACATGACGGCTTCGATGCAAAAAGATATCATGGCAGGCAAACCCTCCGAATTAAACGAGCAGATCGGGGCAGTTATACGGTTGGGAAAAGCCGCCGGGGTACCAACGCCCAATCACGAAAAAATCTTCGCCGATCTTTTGCCGCTCGAGCAAAAAGCCCGCGGGCAGTAAGACCTACCCGAACGTCCAGTACCGCATCGGTCAAATCGCAGATACACTCCAACTCTCGATCCGCTATTTGACCTGTCGTGGAGGCACCCCGGCAGAAAAAACGAACGCGGTATAAAGGAGTATATAAAATGAGTAAAAATATTTTTAACGAACTTTCCGACGCCATGGCGAACGCTGCTCAGAAGGCTGGCAAATACACTGTGTTGGTAGATGCCCGTCGCCGCCTGCCTGCCAGTGGTATCGCTTTTACAAAAGATACCATTTTGACCGCCGGGCATGTGGTTGAGCGGGAAGAAGACATTCGCATTTTGTTTGATGATGGAAGCCAACTCACTGCCCGTCTCGCCGGTCGTGACCCGGGAACGGATTTGGCGGTCTTGAAGTTGGATTCGCCTTTTGCCACCCCAGCAGATGTTGCAAAGACACCTGCACGTGTGGGACAATTCGTGCTTGCCATTGGGCGCCCCACTGCAAATGGAATTGAGTCGAGCTTTGGCACGGTCAACCGCATCAGCGGACCCG
>JAFLCF010000157.1 GCA_017303735.1 Anaerolineae bacterium | reverse complement strand
TTGGATAATGCCACGCTTCAAAACGCCGACCTGTATCCTGATTCTGTCTTCGTGGGCTTGAATCAACCCTCTGAGCAGACTCGCCCCAACCTCATCTCCCTGACTTTTCCCGAAGACCAAATGGGCTTCGCCGCCGGGGTGACTGCCGCCCAATTGACCCGCACCGGTATTGTGGCAGCCGCCTGCGAAACCTCTGGCATCGATGCGATGTGGCGCTACTGCGAAGGCTTTCGCGCAGGGGTGGAATTTGCAAACGAAACGGCACAGACCCAAGTGCAAGCCCTGGTGATCTACAATGAGAACGGCGACCGCGAAAAATTATTTATTGACGAAACCTGGGGCTATGAAACCGGCAGTGACCTGATCTCCCGCGGCGCGGATGTGCTTTTTGCAGCAGGCGGAGTCACTGCACAAGGGGCGTTGAAAGCGGCTACCGATTTTGGGCTGTATGCCATTGGGGCAGAGCGAGACCAGGCGGCGGCATTGGCAGGGTCCGGTTTGGGCGTGGTGACCTCTTTTTATGGGGCTGCCCGGCTCGAGGGCGAGGAAGTGATGCGGGCGGTGCAGGTTGGAGAGACAAACGGAGGACGAATCGGTCAGATTCAGTTCGTACAGCCGAATCCGAGCTTCTCACCTGAACAGGTTTTGGAGTTGGAAACCCTGCTACATCTGCTTTTAAATGGGGAAATTAAGACAAATATTGCAATTGAAAAACCTTAACTTGTTCAGGCTTGCACAATGATTGGAGTAGATTTATACTTATCAATGTCGTAAGGCTTGCATAAGCAAACCTTTCTAATCTATCTTCTAGAGGAGAAGAAATAAAATGAAGAAAATTTATTTTGTTATGGCAACGTTGATCGTTGCCTCATTGGTTCTCGCTGCCTGTGGCGGCGGTGCAGCCAGTGACGCGCTCAAAGTTGGTCAGGTGACCGACCTCGGCGGTATCGATGACAAGTCCTTCAATGCCACCGCATACGCCGGTATTGAAAAGGCTGTCGCCGAACTCGGTGTGGAAGGCAAGTACTTGGAATCCACCCAGCAGGCTGATTACGAAAAGAACATTCAGCAGTTCCTGGATGAAGACACCGACCTGATCGTGACCGTCGGCTTCCTTCTTGGCGATGCCACCAAAGCTGCTGCTGAAGCCAACCCCGAAGCCAAGTTCGCCATCGTAGACTTCGCCTATGATCCTACCATCCCGAATGTTCTCGGTTTGGTCTTCGCCACCGATCAGGCTTCCTTCCTTGCTGGTTATTCTGCAGCCGCCTCCACCAAGACCGGCAAAGTTGCCACTTGGGGTGGTATCAACATCCCGCCTGTGGCTGACTTCATGATCGGTTTCGAAGCCGGTGTGAAATACTACAACGAGCAGAAGGGCACGAACGTGGAAGTGCTCGGCTGGAGCAGCGAAGCTGCTGATGGTTCCTTCATCGGTAACTTCGAATCTCTCGATGATGGCCGCGCCATTACCGAATCCCTCGTTCAAGAAGGCGCTGATGTCGTCATGCCGGTGGCTGGTCCTGCTGGTCTCGGCGGCGCTGCCTACTGCCAGGAAAGTGGCTCCTGCATGATCATTGGTGTGGACACCGACTGGACCGTTTCCGCTTCGGAATACTCTAGCGTTGTTCTGACCAGCGTTCTCAAGAACATGAACGTGGCTGTGTTCGAAGCTGTCAAGGCTGTCAAGGAAGAAACCTTCGCAGGCGGTTTGTACGTCGGTACACTCGCCAACGGCGGCGTGGGTCTCGCTCCTGTTGCTGGCGCTTCAGACGAACTCAAGGCAGAGCTCGATGCTGTTACACAAGGCATCATTGACGGCTCCATTGCTGTCCGCTAATTCACTCGACTGAACTAAAAAAAGCCGAGGGAGGAAATCTCCCTCGGCTTTTTTCTACCCTATGTTCCGGTAAGGTGTTCATAGAAGAAAATCATAAGTAGATACCAAAAGGTGTTTTCATCTTAACATCCAATTTTCATGCACCCTCCTTTATAATGGAGCGGTGCAAAAAAGACCTTTGATATCTAATGAATTCATGAACATGGAGGGCTTGGTATGACGAACGTTCTCGAATTGCAGGGTATTACCAAACGGTTTCCCGGCGTTCTGGCAAACGACAAGATCAGCATTACCCTGCGGGAAGGAAAGATCCTTGCCTTATTGGGGGAGAACGGGGCAGGGAAAAGCACGCTGATGAATATCCTCTACGGGTTGTATAAACCCGATGAGGGCAAGATCATCGTCCGCGGTAAAGAGGTGGATATTCAAGGTCCGAATGATGCCATTGCACAGGGCATTGGCATGGTGCATCAGCATTTCATGCTTGTGCCGGTGATGACCGTGACCGAGAATGTGATGTTAGGGGTTGAGCCGGTGAAGAACGGCGTCTTTCTCGATCAGGAAAAGGTTGCCAATCGAATTAAGGAAATTTCCAATCAGTACGGTCTCGAAGTGGACCCTCATGCCTATGTCAAAGACCTGCCGGTGGGCATTCAACAGCGCGTGGAGATCATCAAAGTGCTGTATCGCCAGGCAGATATCCTTATCCTTGACGAGCCGACGGCAGTATTGACACCACAGGAAGTGGAAGGTCTGTTCAAGATCATCGATACACTGATCAAGGCAGGGAAATCCATTATTTTCATCACGCATAAACTAAAGGAAGTTCTGGCGGTTGCCGACGATATCACCGTCCTGCGGTTGGGAACCGTGGTCGGTTCGATCAACCCAGAGAATGCAACCTCAGAGATCCTTGCCACCATGATGGTCGGGCGTGATGTGAATCTGGTTGTGCAAAAATCTCCTGCCAAACCAGCAGGCGCAGTGCTTGAGGTCAGAGATCTGTATGTGCGCGACGAACGCCAGCATCTGACGGTTCAGGGCGTATCACTCGATGTACATAAAGGTGAAGTCTTGGGGGTGGCAGGCGTGCAGGGCAATGGGCAGACGGAGCTTGTCTATGCTCTGACCGGTTTGCTCCCGGTTGAATCCGGTACGATCCACTTGCTGGATGAAGCCATTCATCACGCCAGCCCGCGCAAAATCCTCGAACGCGGTGTGGCTCATATCCCTGAAGACCGGCAACGGCATGGTTTGATCCTGTCCTTCCCGATCCACGATAACATGATGCTCTGCACCTATTACAAACCGCCGTTCGCCAAAGGGGTGTCTTTGCAGCCGCAGCCCATTTTCAATAATGCGGAAGAATTGGTGAAGCAATACGATGTACGCACACCGAACATCTACGTCAATGCGGGGACGCTTTCAGGCGGCAACCAGCAAAAGGTGATCGTGGCACGTGAGTTTTCCCGCCCGATCGAACTGCTGATCGCCTCTCAACCGACCCGCGGGCTGGATGTTGGCTCCATCGAATATATCCATTCGCAGATCATCAAGAAACGCGACGAGGGCACCGGGGTTCTGCTGGTCTCCTCTGAATTGGATGAGATCCTTGCCCTTTCTGACCGCATCGCTGTGATGTACAAAGGTCAGATCATGGCGATCGTAGACGCCGCCTCTGCCACCAAGGAACAGCTTGGTCTGTTGATGGCAGGCGTGCATCCCTCTGAAACCTCGAACAAGAATTAGGAGTTGTATCTGTGAGTAATACAGCCGCTCCCGCAATAAAAGAAAATAAACGCAGTGCTCTCTGGCAGGAATTAATGATCCCTGTCCTCGCCGTGTTAACGGGATTGATCATTGGCGCAATCGTTATCCTTATCAGCGGCGAAAATCCGTTGGTCGCTTATGGCGCTCTCTTTGAAGGTTCTTTCGGTAACCCGATAGACTTTTTCAACGGGCTGGGTGTGTACTTCAGCTCGGGCGAAACGAAAGCGCTGTTAAAAGCCCTTTATCCCTTCACCGAAAGCCTGGTGACTGCCACACCGTATATCTTTGCCGGTCTTTCTGTGGCACTGGGCTTCCGCTGTGGTCTGTTCAATATTGGCGCAGAAGGACAGTTCTTCATCGGTGCGTTGGCCTCGGCTTTTGTGGGCTATAGCCTGAGCGGACTGCCCATGATCATTCACTTGCCGCTTGCCATTCTGGGCGGTGCATTGGGTGGAGCCGTCTGGGGCATGATCCCTGGTTATCTCAAAGCCCGCTTTGGGGCGCATGAGGTGGTCAACACGATCATGATGAACTGGATCGCATTCCGTCTGAGCGATTGGCTCCTGAACGGACCGATGAAAGGTCCCGGCTTCCGCCCGGTGACCCCCACCATTCTCGAATCAGCAGAATTGCCGCGCTTCTTCCCAGACCCGTTGCGCTTCAATCTGGGTTTCTTCCTGGCGCTGTTGGTGGCATATCTCGTGTACTGGTTCCTTTTCAAAACCACATTGGGGTTTGAGATCCGCACGGTGGGAGCCAACCCCGATGGCGCGAAGTATGCCGGTATGAACATCATCCGCAATTTTGTGCTGGTCATGTTCCTTGCGGGTGGGCTGGCTGGGCTGGCAGGGGCATCTCAAGTTCTCGGCGTGGATCACTGGGTGGGGCAGGGATTCTCAGCTGGGTACGGGTTTGATGCGATCGCTCTCGCTTTGTTGGGAAGGAGTCACCCATTCGGCGTCATCCTTTCGGCTTTGCTTTTTGGCTTCCTGCGCTCTGGCGCGACCGATATGCAGTCGATGGCGAATATCCCCATTGACATCATTTCGATCATTCAAGGTATGGTGATCGTTTTCATCGCCGCACCCGATATCATCCGCTGGCTGTACCGCATCCGCACCGGCAAAAAAGAAGAGATCGTATTGACCCGCGGCTGGGGCAGTTAACGAGGCATCCATGACAAACTTGAAACCTGAAACCATGTCAACCGCCGAAAAACGCACCCGTACCTCCTTTGGTATTGCATTGATCGTTGTTGGGCTGGCGATCTATCTGCTATTCGCTGTGAACACTCAACCCGGCACAATGACAACCTTCGGCTTGAACCTGCTCGGTTCACAGGCGGCTGCTGTGCCCGACCTCATCATCCCGGCACAGCCTGCCATTTATGTCCTGGCGGCGATTGCCGTCTTTGCTGGTGCATTTCAACTGGCTCGTGGGGTTCGCTCAACCGGCTGGCTGGTCGGCATCATTGCCTTCACCTTTGTGACCGCCTTCCTGATGTGGGGTGCACAGGATAAATCTTTCAACCTGACCGGTATGTTGCAAAGCTCGCTTGTGCGTGCCACTCCGATCGCGCTGGCGGCATTGTGCGGCGTTATCAGCGAACGTTCCGCCGTCATCAACATCGGTATTGAAGGAATTATGTTGATCGCAGCCCAGGTGGCTGTCATCACGGCAACCCTTTCCGGAAATCTGTATGTAGGGTTGATCTCTGCCATTTTGATCGGCGGGCTGATCGCCGCCTTGCATGCCTATCTCGTCATCCGCTTCAAAGTGGACCAGACGGTGAGCAGTGTTGCCATCAACATTTTTGGCGCAGGTGCGACCTCTTTCATCAGCTCACGTTTCATGGCAACCGCAGGAGACCAACTTAACAACTCCGGCACCTTTCCTATCATTGCCATCCCTGGGCTTTCAAAAATCCCTGTTCTGGGACCCGTGCTGTTTGAGAATAACCTGATTGTTTATCTCACGATCCTGCTGGTGATATTGATGCACATCCTGCTGTATTACACCCCCTGGGGATTGCGCACCCGCGCAGTGGGCGAGCACCCCAAGGCAGCCGATACGCTCGGCGTGAATGTTTACTTCATGCGCTATGTCAATGTGATCCTCGGCGGCATGATCGCGGGCATCGGCGGCGCATATTTCACCATCGGTTCAGTGGGGCGCTTTGATGAGATCATGACCTCAGGTAAAGGCTTCATTGGTCTGGCTGCCATGATCTTCGGCAATTGGAATCCCATTGGCGCATACACTTCGTCGTTGATCTTCGGCTTTGCCGATTCGCTTCAAGTGAAATTACAAATTTTACGCGTGCCCATCCCTTCGGAATTTCTGCTCATGGCACCCTATATCGTGACCATGATCATTCTGACCGGCGTGGTCGGGCGAGCCATTCCACCCGCAGCAGACGGACAGCCCTACGAAAAATAAACGCTTCCTTCCGACTTTTAGCTGATACACAAAACAGGAGTTTTCTCAACTCCTGTTTTTGTTTGGGACATTGGGAGGATAATACGAGCATGTATCTTGCGGTAAAATATTTTTTGTAAGAAGAGGAGACGCCATGAGAAAATTCACCCGCCTGTTCCACCTATTCATAATGATCGCCCTATTTTTGAGCGCATGTAACCTACCTTCAAATGATCCCGAAGCTGCCACCGTTACTGCCGCCGCTCAAACCTTGGAGGCTTTACTAAACGCCACCCCCACCTTTACCCCCGCTGCCAATAACACGGTTCCAACCTTCACACCCAGCCCACAGGCGACGAATACAGGTACACCAACTCCAACAGCCACGCCTGTCTGTCCGCAGGCTCAATTTGTCACCGATGTCACCATCCCAGATGGGACCATCATGACGCCTGGACAAACCTTCGTCAAAAAGTGGCGCATCCGCAATACCGGTCAGTGCGCCTGGAACGGGTACAACCTGGTATTCGACAGCGGTGATGCCATGAGCGGACCCGCCTCGAAACCGATCGGTGTCGTCAACCCCGGGCAAGAAATAGACCTGGAAGTGAGCCTGACAGCGCCAAACACGGCTGGAAACTACAAAGGCTACTGGCGCATCGTCACAAACAGCAATGTACTCGTCCCCATGCTAAACGGGGTCGATGGCAAATCCTTTTACGTAGATATCAAAGTTCAGGCACCTGCAACAGCCACCAACACCAGCGCGCCAGCATTTGCCGTGACGAGTGTAAACATCACCACATCTGGCGCTTGCGGCGGCTTTACTGCCAATGCCAGCATTATTACAAACGGACCCGGCACAGTCACCTATACCTGGAAGTTCAGTGATGGCGCCACCGTTCCAAATGAAACCCTGACCTTTGCCACCGCCGGAACACAAACCGACAGCTACACCTGGAGTGTGAGCGCACCCGGCACACACTGGATCGACGTATACATCATCACTCCCAATAATCAGCAGTTCGGGCGTGCGCAGATCACCTGCCCGTAAAAATAATAAAACATTAATCCAACAACGCCCGCAAATGCGGGCGTTGTCATTTAACAGTATAATTTTCTACGAAACATGAAAGGAAAAAAATGTTCAAACCAAAAGCGTATACTATTTTTACCCTAACCTTTATCGCCGCCCTGCTCATCGTCGCCTGCGGGGGTGAAAACATCGATCCTGAAACCGCCATTCAAACTTCCGTAGCTGAAACCGTTGCAGCGCAGCCGCCCATCGTCATCACCCAAACACCTGCCGCAACCGAATTTCCCACCCAAACTCCCTTCGCTGCTTTACCGACATTAGGTACACCCATTGCACTCGTCTCCCCAACTGCCCAGCCTGCCAACAGCGCCGGGTCGAAAGCCGAATGCGGCAAAGCCAGCTTGCAGGAAGATGGTCCACCCGTGGATGGCAAGATCTTCAAACCCGGCGACCAATTCACAAAAACCTGGTACATCAAAAATGAAAGCACTTGTGTGTGGGATACCACCTATAAGATCATCTTCTGGGATGGCGACATCCTTGGCGGTGGCTATTACTATCAGCTTCCACAAGTCACAGGTCCCGGTCAGACCGTGCCCATCTCGCTGGTGCTGACCGCGCCGACCACACCGGGCAAATATCACTCTGAATGGAAATTACAGACCCCCGATAACTACAATTTCGGTGTGGGGCTATACCAATCTGCCGTTTACACCGAGATCGAAGTAGCCAACCTCACCACCACCACCGCCATCGCCTACGACATCGTGGATGCATCCCTTGAGATCACACGCGAGCCCGCCTACGGCTGTGCACCGGCAAACATGGTCTACACCGCCCATGTCACCATCACAACCAACGGACCTTTCGAGTTCCAATACCAGATCCGACAGCAAGATGGAAACAGTGGTTATAAAAAATGGGTCAAGGTCAAGGAAGCCACCCAATACACAGACTCAGAACACGTCTGGAAGCTCGGGCGCGCCGCCTCGCAAAACAGCAACCGCTGGATGCAGCTCGTGATCCTTAGCCCATACTACAAAGAATACCCGCTCGTAGGTTTTGACTTCTACTGCCCGTAACGAGCAACACAAAAGAAGCCGGTCTGCACCGGCTTCTTTTTATTGGGAACATCCCAGCCATGCGATTCGTCTTTAATGTTTGAAAACGAAACGGAGGAAGCATGTCTCGAAAATTTTCACCATTGATTGTTTTAATCATCACCCTGCTGACCGTTCAGCTTGCCTGCAACCTGCCGGGAGGGGATTCCGCCACCCCAGACCCCTTCGCCACCCTAAATGGACTCTACACCGCCTCGGCTCAGACTCAGGCGGCAGCGGGCACCGCCACCCCAGGCTTGCCCCAGCCGACAGTGACTCTGGCAGGCTCGCCCACAGCGACGAATCCGCCAGTGACGCTGCAACCAGCCCAAACGTCGAAGTGTGATGCGGCGCAATTCCTAGCCGATGTCACCTACCCTGATGGCAGCATCGTCCCGCGCAACACCACGTTCGTCAAGATATGGCGCATCCGCAATGTGGGCACATGCACATGGTCAACTTCGTATGCCATCGTCTTTTCAGGCGGCGACGGGATGAGCGCATCCACAACAGTTGCCATGCCCGGCAGCGTGGCACCGGGACAATACATTGAGATCCCCGTCACCTTAAAATCGCCTGGCACTGATGGCAACTATCGCGGCTATTGGAAGTTACGTAACGCCTCAGGTGCATTATTCGGGATCGGCGGACAGGCAGATACCGCCTTCTGGGTCGATATTCGTGTGACGGGTCCATCGTTCATTGCCTACAGCTTTGCGGATAATTACTGCCAGGCAAATTGGGCGAATGGAAGCGGCGCCCTGCCCTGTCCCGGTTCAGACGGCGACCCGAACGGATATGTCATTCGTTTGAACGCACCCAAAATGGAAAATGGAGACACAGAAGATGAACCCGGTTTGCTGATGGTGCCGCAGGATAAAAACAATGGTTTCATCACAGCACAATTCCCGGCATTCACTGTGCAATCAGGCGATCGTTTCCGCACCATTGTTAATTGTCAACGCGATGCGGTGAAATGCAATGTGGTCTTTCGCCTCGATTATTTGAACAACGGCGTGGTGAAAACTTATGCCAGTTGGGCAGAAGTGTACGAAGGCAAATACTACCCAGTAGACCTTGATCTCGGCGGTCTCGCCGGGCAGACTCTCAAATTCATTCTGGTTGTCAGTGCCAATGGCGGCAATAACCAGGATCTTGCGATCTGGTTAAACCCACACATTGTCCGCCAGGGAACAGCGCCTACTGCCACAAACACACTCACATCCACTACCACCTTCACGCCCACGTTTACATTTACGCCTACCCAAACATTCACGCCAACACAAACCTTCACGCCCACGTTTACTCCGACGGCGACCGCAACGGAAACACCCACTGCCACACCCACGCCCTAACAAGAAGTGGGCAAAACACAACGGTACCTGCGGCTTAGTGCAAGCAAAGGTCACAGAGATATTGAGTTTTCCTCAATATCTCTGTGACCTCTGCGGCAAAAGAAGTTTATTAGACACAATTCTTGCCACTCCCTCCTTAATGTGTACTTATTAAACCCCCTCCTAGGTGCGATATAATAAAGTTAACCATTTTTGGAGGTTCTACCATGAATTTTCGCAAGTTTCGCTGGTTGGCAGTATTCACCCTTGCGGCAGTGCTGCTCAGCGCCTGCAATATCGGTGCAACGCCCCAGCCCACCCAAGACTCCGGCGCGATCCAAACACAAGCCTTTGGGCAGGTGCTGACCCAGGTGGCATTAGAAGCCACGCAGACCGCTGCTGCCATCCCGCCTACACCTTTTCCAACCAATACCATCGCCCCGACCAATACCCTGCCTGCTATTCCCACCAGCAGCCAGTTTGGTATTGCTACAAACACACCATTTACCTTCAACACCCAACAGCCCGGCGTAACCCCACAAGTTGGCGGGTTGATCTCCACAGCCACAGTCGGCGTGTATAGCACGGTCACCACAAAGAATGGTTGTAACGACGGCTATCTGATCAGTGAAAGTCTACCGTATGATGGCAAGACGATCTTGCTTGGCACTGAATTCCAAAAAAGCTGGGATTTTCTCAACACAGGAACCTGTGCATGGGATGAAGGCTACTCATTTGCCTTTATTCAGGAATTTTCCACCGGACCCAAATACGGGAACGGCAAAGATTACATCATCCCCAAAGATGGTCCTTTCACCAAACCCGGTGAAACCCGCAC
>JAFLCF010000156.1 GCA_017303735.1 Anaerolineae bacterium | reverse complement strand
AGCCTCTTTAGTAGATCGCCACACCTAACACTGCCACAAAGTGTGCGGCTGCGGCGAGCAATACAAAGATGTGCCAGACTTCATGGAAGCCGAACACACCCGGTTTGAAATTAAAGATCTTGGTCATATACACCACGGCACCGAGGGTGTATATCACACCGCCGGTGATGAGCCAGGTGAATACCCAGGTGGGCAGGGCAGCCAGCATTTGCCCACCAGCCAGAACACTGATCCAACCCATGAGAATGTAGATGCTGGCATTCAACCAACGCGGCGCGCGGATGTAAAAGATCTTGACGATAATGCCAATCACTGCCAACGACCAGACGATTGAGAGCATGCCCCACTTCCAGAAGCCTTCGAAGGCGTTGATGCAGAATGGGGTGTAGGTCCCTGCGATGAGCACGAAGATGGCGGCATGATCGATCTTGCGGAAGATCTCCAGCGCCTTGTCTTTTACCTGCACCATATGATACGTAGCACTGGCAGAGAACAAAAAGATCAGGCTGACGCCATAGATAGCGAGTGAAATGATCTTGGCAGGGGTGCTCCAGCCGACGATGAGCAAGGCAATAAGCCCGATCACGGCAAGGATCGCACCGCCCCAGTGGGTGAGGCTGTTGACGGGTTCACGTAATTTTTTGAGCATGGTTCCTAACTTTCCTTTAAATCGAGTAATGTGCAACGATTATACCCAGCGTGGTCATATTTACATAAGGCAAATACAATATCACCAGTTTTATGGTCTATTGCATTCTACCTGACCCGGATGACAGGTCAATAAAAAATAAGCCCATTCTTGTTATACTTTTGTAAATATTTAAAGAGGTAATCTACATGCACATCCCAAAACTGTATCGTGAAGAAGACCGCACAAAGATCGTCGAATTTCTTAAAGGAAATGGCTTTCCTGCACTCGTCTCTCATGATGGCGAAAAACTGGTCGCCACCCATTTACCGGTTGAGGTCGTTGACCATGAAAATGGAGCCCTAACCATCTTCGGGCATATGTCGCGTGCCAACCCGCAATGGAAGTCGTTTGGCGACCAGGAGGTTTTGCTCATTTTTCACGGCGCGCATACCTACATCTCGCCGCGTTGGTATAACCATGTCAACGTGCCTACCTGGAATTACATCAACATCCATGTCTATGGCAAGGTGCGGATGTTGGAAAGCGCAGAATTGCGCGACCTTCTCAGCCAGTTGGTGAAGAAACATGAAACCGGCACAGGTTACGATCTGGAAAGCCTGCCCGCTGACTTTGTGGAAAAGGAAATGCGTGGGGTGGCAGGTTTTGCTCTTGACGTAACCCGCCTCGACGCCGCCTCGAAACTGAGTCAAAACCGCGACGATGAGTCCTACGCGAGCATTATCAGCCACTTAAAAGCCCGCGGCGACGATGCCTCTGCTGAGATCGCAAACGAGATGAAGGAAAGGCGAAAGTAGATACTCGATATTCGGTCTCCGTTCAAATATCGAGTTGCGAGTATCGGCGGCTTGCCTTTTCCTTGACGAAACCCCTTCAAACGAATAAAATCCAAGCCGTTATCCCAGCCAGCGCCTCCTCGCGGAGGCGTGTTTTCTGCCAGGAAATCATGATCGAACCCAACAAATCTGCTGATCTGACCCCGCAAGTGACCAACCTCTCCCAGGTGGATGTGGAAACGGTTCACGCGGAATTGGTGCGAATGCATCAAAGTTCGGCTGGGTCGGTCACCTCAGAAGATGTGGAACTGACCACGAGCCTCGTTGCAGCCGTGCAGGCGAAGAATGTAAAGATGCGAGACTCTATTGCGGCAGCCGTAGAAGCCGATGATATGACTGTGCAGGGCGGAGGGGTGGTGGCGGCTCAGGCGGGGACCCTGTCTCTTAACGGAGCGGCAGGCGCGGTCGTGGCAGGAAGCGTCGAGTTCGGCAATGCCTATGCAGGTCTTGTGGCGGCGCGCGAAGTCCGCGGAGAACGCATCGAGTCTATCATCCTGTTGTCTCGCAAGATCGAAGGCAATGTCAGCACCGTTATTGATACACGCGGCGCACTGATCGCAGGGCTGGTGGGCGGGTTGTTCGCCGGGATCATGCTCCTCCTGGGACGCATGTTGTTCGGTAAGAAATAAGGATGTTCGGCGGGCATGACCCGCTTTACAGAAATTCTATGATCGGGCGAAGGTAATGCGGCGGAGTTGCCGTGTGAGAGGCGCCCAAGGAGTTAGGTACGATGGATAAAGTAGTTTTGAAGGCAACCAAACGTGATGTGGTCGGCAAGCAGGTCAAAGCCTTGCGCCGCGAAGGTCAACTTCCGGCAGTGATTTACGGGCGGCATCTTGAACCGATCTCAATTTTGTTGGAAGCACACGGCGCCGGTTTGGCATTGGCGAAAGTATCCGCCTCCAGCCTGGTGACGATCGAAGTGGAAGGCAAGGAATACCCCGCTCTTGTGCGCGAACGCCAGCGTGATTACATCAAGGGTGTTCTTACCCATGTTGATTTCCTCGCAGTGGATATGAACGAAAAACTCCGCACCAGCGTTGGTTTGGCGTATGTGGGTATTTCGGGCGCAGTGAAGGATTACAACGGCGTGATCGTTCACAACCTCGAACGCCTCGAAGTGGAATGTCTCCCCGGCGACCTGCCCGAACGCATCAACGTGGATATCTCCCTGCTCAAGCAGATCGGCGATATCATCCGCGTGCGTGACGTGGCTGTGTCTGACAAGGTTCGCATTCTTGCTGATGAAGATGAAACCATCGCCGTGGTCACCATCACCAAGGAAGAAACCGTTGCTGCTGGAGCTGGAGCCGAAGGCGCTGCCGAAGCGGCTGCCCCCGAGCTCAGCGTGGAGCGCGGCAAGAAGGAAGAAGAGAAGAAGTAATTTCTTCAACGAAGATAAAAAATCCGCCATCTCAAGATGGCGGATTTTTTGTTGCTTCTCTATGTCATTGCAAGGACGTTCTCGTTCTTTGCCCCTACTGGAGATTGCCTTGGTTGGTCATACGCCAATGGACTATTCCTGTATCAACCCCAATATCTTTAAAAAATTAACCGTCATCCTTGCTGTTGCTCCCCATAATAATTCGCCATCATGAGGATGATAGAAGATCACACTCCGGTCTGAAGCGGGCAGGGAAAACTCCCAATAATTATTCCGATTCGCGAGCCACAGCAAGGGCATGGTAAAGACTCGTGCCACTTCTGCCCCCGAGGTTTTGAATGCATAGGGGAAAGGCATTACCCCAACCACTGGCGTCACCCGAAACTTGCTAATCGTCACCATGCGGCTCAACCTGCCGATCACGTTCACATCTTGCGGGCGGATGCCGATCTCTTCATCGGCTTCGCGCAGGGCGGTCTCTTCGGGCGTGGTCTCACCTTCATCACATGCACCGCCGGGGAAAGACACCTGTCCCTTGTGAGACTCAACCCGGTCTGTTCGGCGTGTGTACAACACATGCCATTCATTTTGAAAGAACATCAACGGCACAAGCACCGCCGCGCATTTCAAATGCACATCCGGGTGGATCGGGATCTCAGCGTAGCCATCCGTTTCGGCGTGTGAGCGGTCTGCCTCCGATAATTTATTCCGAATGAACTCTTCGGTGATATCGTTCATATTATTCAGCACGCACCGGGCTGCCGCAATAATCGCATTCGGCGGTGAGATCGTCCAGCCATTCAACTTCATCGGGTCTCATTGCCGCCCCGCAAGATGGACAATGCGTGGGAAGGATGGCGCGTTTTTGAGAGGCTGGCGCTTCTTTCTCAGCCGCAACTTGGTCATTGTTCCTTAACACAGACTCCACCTCCGCCGCTTCGGCAGTCAGCCCGCGTTCACGCAGTTCGTCCACGATGCGTGCACCCGCCTTGCGCAGACGGTGATAGCGCTGCTGTGTTGCCAGCAATGTAATGCCACTGCGGAAGTGAGTCACACCTTTTTTATTGTCATTGTTCAAGGTGGCGGCGCGACCTGCTTCAAAGTAAAGGAAAGGCGCACGTTCCGGGAAGCGTTCTTCTGCTTTTTTTGCGAGGTCATAAAAAGCAAGCGACGCTTCGCCGAATTGACCCGCATCCATCAGGCGATGGGCGTTCTGCAAAACGGGCGGCACAGCCGGTCTGCCTTGTTGCAGTCCGCCTCTTAATAATCGCCTTGCTCGTCGCAACATGGCTAATGCTCCTCTTCGATCCCGATGATCTCTTTCGCCAGCGCCGCCCCGCGCGGATCGTCACTCGGCTCGATCTTTCGTGCAAAAACAAGATAGCCCGTGTGTGCGATCATACGGTCTGTGGGGCGCAGGCGGGCAGGGTTGGTCTTGTAATATCTCAGCAGCAGTTCACAAACTTCTACAAAAGCGAAGTCATATTTTTTCAAGGCGTAGAGTATTTTTTCCACCTGATTATAGGTTGGGACGAGCGTGCCGAAGAATCCGCCCGGCTTGATGGCGTTGCGCACCTGTTGGATGTAGTCGTATGGATTTTGCACATCGAGGAAGAAGGCATCGGCATCCGTTTCGTCGAAGCCTTCTTGAATGTCGCGCAGCTTGAAGTCCACGCGTGAAGCGAGCCCAATGCGTTCGAGGTTCTTACGTGCCAGGTTTTGCGTATCCGGCTTTTGTTCATACGAGATGACTTTTCCCTCTGGTCCGATGGCAGACGCCATGGCGATCGTCATCGACCCGGAGCCTGTTCCCGCTTCCATCACCGTTTGCCCTTCAGAGATTCCCATTTGAATGAGAATATAGCCAATATCTTTTGGGTAAAGGATCTGGGTGGTGCGCGGCAGTTCGTTCAAAATATCTGCCATCGAAGGCTGGAGCAAAAAGAACGGCGCGCCGGTATGACTAAACACCTGCGAGCCCCAGGGTTTGCCGATCAGGTCATTGTGCTTGATAACACCACGGTGGCTTTGAAAGTCGCCACCGGGTTGCAGGATGAAAATAAAATGCTTGTGTGTAAGACCGACCAGTTGGGCAAGGTCGCCTTCGCGTGCGTGGAGTGAATAATTCATGCCGGTGATTCTACCTTTACTTCAGCAGGTTGTGCCCGCAATTTTCGGTTGGATGCGATCAGCACGGCGCAAATCCCAATCGCGAGGGTTATCAACCCGCAGACGAGGGCAGGTGCTACGGTAAACACCCATTCGGGTCTGCCGATCATCTCACCGATGGCGGCAATGCCCGTCCCAGCGGCGGCGGCATTCCAAATGCCATGAATGAGAACCGCCAATGCATAGGCTGCAAAGAAACGACCAATGCGCCGTTCTCCAAACGCGGAGGCGATGCCCCAGCCGACCAAGCCGGATGTCATCATATGCAGTAGGCTTGTGCCTGTGCGGGCAGTGACGATCACAGCCCAGGTCATGGAACCGTCGGCGCTGGCGTTCAAGCTTTCGAACAAAGCGAATGCGGCTCCGCTTAATACTCCGAGTGCAAAGCCCTGAGCTGGCGATTCTATTTTGCGCGCAAACAACCAAACTGCCAGAGGCTTGAGCATTTCCTCGATTAGCGGAACGATAATGGCAATGTAGCCAATGCCAGTAGCGATCAGAACCGGATTCCGCAAATACGGCGCGAGCATGGCAAGCAGAGCTTCCTGACTCATATTCTCATTGAAGCTGAGCATCATGGCTTCCAATTCGCGCACCAACTCTGGCTGTGCGAATGAAACATAAACCGCCCCAACAAGGATGATCAAAACCACCATCACCAACTCGAACACAACCATCAAGACCGGCGCAACGGTCAGGCTTAAGCCAAAGATCGAAAAGAACCTCCAGCGCGGACCCAACTCAATGCCGCGTGAAGCGGCGCCAAAGACCAACCAAATTGGCGATGCGATCACCAATACGGTCAAGAACGGCAGGACGATCCAATTCAGCCAGGGCAATTCTGCCAGAGTCACCAACCCGCCAACCAGAATACTGATAAAGACCACCGCAGGGATGACAACCCATAGCCACGACACAAATGGAAAATTGAACGGCAGGTCGGCGCTTTCAAGCCCTCTCGTTTTTTGCAGCACGAGCCAGCCACAGATCAATAACATAACCCCTAAAAAGCCAAAGGCAACCGCACTGATCATCCCTGATGCAGGGTCAACGCCTTCACCCGTTTCAGCAAATAGATCTACCAGCGAGGTAAGCCCGAGCATAGCCGAAAGCAATAAAAGAAAGAACAGGCTCGTTGCGATCACGATCAACGTAAGCAAAGATGCCCAATGTGTTTGTTTTGTTTGCATTATTTCTCTTCAATCGTCACTTGCAAGATCTGGTCACCCGCAGGCAGGAACCCGCCTACAGATGGATCGCGCGGTGTGAGTTGTTCAGCCACATTCAAACCGCTGATGACCTGTCCGAAAATGGTGTAGTAGCCATTCAAATGTGAAGCAGGACCGAAGGTGATAAAGAATTGACTCCCGTTCGTATCTGGACCCGAGTTTGCCATGCCGACCATGCCTGGTTTGCTGAATATCAATTCATTGCTTTCATTATTGAAGAAATATCCCGGGTTGCCTCTGCCGGTTCCGCTGGGGTCACCTGCCTGTGCCGCAAAGCCGGGGATCACACGATGAAAAGTGACTCCGTTATACCAACCCTGCCGCGCAAGGAACACGAAAGAGTTCACAGCCAGCGGCGCTTTATCTGGGAACAGTTGTATCACGATGTTTCCTTTTGCAGTCTCGATGGTTGCAATGTATTGCTTCGACGCATCCACTGTGAAGGGCGGGCATTCGGTGAATTGTTTTTGCCCCAGCAAGATCAACCCAACCGTGTCGTTCATGTTGCGATAATCCAACACATAGGATTGTTGCAACGCGCCGTTGATGAGTACGATCGGCACCGCCGGGATGGATAACTGCGTTACCGCCTCCTGCGCCGACTTGAGCCTGCTCGTTGCTTCTTCGGCATTCATCGCCGCTGTGAGTTGACTCGCATCAATGCCTACGCTGGGAACTTCGCGTGTGAGCCAGCTTTTAAATGCACCCGGACTCAAATTGACCCATTCGTTGTATCGAACAAAAAGCAGGTCGTACATTTCCCAAAACTTGCCCTGTTCATTTGCCGCAAATGCCGCAAGCACAGAGGCATCTGATTTATCGAGAACACTGCTCAAGGGCAGCGGACGAAAGATGAAACGGATCTTGCCTTCAAAATTCCGCATCAACTCTGCCACCGTCTGCGCCATGACGAGACAGCCCTGCGACTGAAAATCGCAATATTCCAAAATGGTCACCGGCGCATCGGCAGGACCGATCACAAAATCCGCTTCGGTGACGGGTGGCACCAACGATTGTGAATCTGGCAGAGCAGTGGGGATGGCGTTGATGATGGTGCAGGAAAAATAAGGTGTTGCCGTTGAGGCAATGACCGGGTTGGGGACGATGTATGGAGTAGCAGTGGCTTCTTCAGATTGTGCAGCACAAGCAGATAAAAGAAAAGCGCTGGCAAGTATGAGCAATGCAAATATTAATTTTCTGGTCATTTCGCGAGGGTTTCCTGTAATTGTTCGAAGCTCCACATCCACGACATGGTGTTGACGAAATCTGCAAGCGAGTCGCTTCGTGCGCGTAATTCACGCACAGCCGGACCGACGGGGTCTTCTCCGGCTGCGCCGCCGGGCGCATCGGCATAGGCACCGTGGAAGGCGAAATAGGCTTGGTTGATCTTGCGCAATAAATAGCCGTTATTTAGAAATATTTGGCGGCGGGATTCCATGTAGGCTTCGGCTTCTTCGATCTTTCCTTCGGCGAGCAAGGCATCGGCATGGATGCGGGTCTCATGCATTTGCGCGCGGAAGTCGAAGGGCGGGCGGGGGAATGTTTCGGGGTCGGGTCGGTCAAATGGAAGGGTGACCAGCTCGAATGTAGGCAAAGAGGCGGCGGGTTTTAATTCCGGGTAAAACTTTTCGATGACCAGCGCTCCAATTTCATCCCCTGCGATCGATGCGGTGGTTTCGTTCATGGTGCGTAGTTCGGGGGCGCCTCCATAGAGAAGCCCGAGCGGACGCAATGTGAGGTAGTTGTGGATCCATTCGTGGGCGATGGTGCTCAACAGCCAGGGTTGATTGGTGGTGCGTGCCACCATGGTGGGATACACGCCCACGCCGCCGATCTGCACGACAAGGGAAGAAACATCCAAATCCTGAGCGACATTCTCTTCGAGTTCGACTTGTTCGTCTACGGTCAGGTCGGTGTTGACGGAGATGTTTGCGGTCTGTTCGATGCGGTCGCGCGGCGAGACGATGAGCGCCATGGGCAGGGGAGTGGAGTGATACCAAACATTTGGCACGGGTTGACCGCCTGCGGTGAGGTTGATCTCTGCCAATACCTGGCTGACCTGTTCTTGAAGGATGGCTTCTGCCAAGGGTGCGATCTGTTTTTGGCGTGCGTAGAGGGTGGCAAGTTCGTCACGAAGTGATTGTGAGGCGCTTTCTTTGTCTGTGATGGCAGGGTCGGCGTAGAGTTGCGAGAGTTGATATTCTTTTTGGAGAATGCCCTGGGTGACGAGGAAATATTCGGTTACGATCAATTTCTGTTCTTCTGGGTTGATCGTTTGCGGCAGGGATATGGAGGCACTGCGCAATTTGAGGGCGGCGGCTGCGCCCATCCATTCGACATAATCGAACTCGATGCTGCGGGTGTAGGCGCGCACCTTTTCGATGGGGTTGGTCAGGGAGGGGTTGCTGTAACCGGTGAGCCCGGCGAGGAGGAGTAGCAGGATCGTGATCTCGAGCCCGCGTAGGATGCGTTCAATCATGCGCGGATTATACCCATTTCACCGTTTTCTCTGATGTGCAGATGAGAGGCAGGTGAGGTTATTTTTATGTATAAACGATAGCGATTTTAGGTTTTCTTCCTAATTTATTATAAAGATTTCCACCCCATCTCATGGACTTGGCGAATCCGTTCAGCCAGAAAAATGGTCAGGTAGTATCTTGCTGCACGATTTGTTGGGCAGGTTTTTTTGAGCGAGACGCACCACCTGAAACAAGACGCCGCTGAAAAATAACTTGACAAAGTATTTCACAGACTCTTACCATTGGCAAGTATCAATAAGTGACGGCTTCAAACTTCTTTAAATCTCAAAGCGTTTTGTATTTTATGAAAAAAACTATTCAAGCCACATGCGATGATGTAATAAAAGGCGAGAAGCAAAAAGCCAATATAGTTATCGAAATAATCTCTCGCAAGGATGCCAACAAAAATATCAATACTTCCTTCGGTATGAAAAAGATACTCGTCCAGAAGGCTTCCGACATACACTGTTTTAATTATTCGATGCTGTTTTTCTCCAAAAAGATAATTTGTCCGTTCTGGTTCAGAATAGATATAGAAAACTGGCATTATAAGAATGAGCGCCAAGAAAATGAAAATTGTTATTTTGTGCGGACGAAGAAATATACCAAGTTTGTGAATCATAGCGATTTGTTCCTCAGAATTTGAGCAAATCTTACTTGAAAAAAATAGACTCGACTATCAGAAAATAAACTTATTCACGAAACCAAAATATTAAGAAAAGGAGAACCATAATTATGCAAGGCAGATGCCTAACGGTTTGCGTTACCTGCCCCATCTCATGGACTTGGCGAAGCCGTCCAGCCAGAAAAATGGTCAGGTAGTATCTTGCTGCACGCTTTGTTGGGCAGTTTTTTGGATTAAGACTCATTGCCTTTTCTGCCAATGTTCCAATCACCTTTTTCTTTGACCATTTTTATAACTTGAAAAAAACTATCAACGCTATCAAGGTAATCAACAAGATACTTAGATGCTTTCCCTATTGGATTCGCTATACCAACAGGCTTTCCAATATTAACAACCCATTGATTAAACTCGTGGTTGAATTGCCAAGACCCGCCATATTCGACAATAATTGACTGACCGATAATATAACCGATTGAGCGTCCTAATTCCTCAATACGTTCTTCTGGTAACGAATCTCGAATTTTAGAAATGTAATCATCCAACCATGTTACCGTTTGAGCATTATAGTCTAAGCTTTGTTCAAACTTTGTATTTAATTCGGATAATAATTTTTCACCAGAAAATCTTAATTCTTCAAATTCAAAACTGACAGAATGCACAGAAATATTCTATCCATTTGTGTAAGGGGATAATTGTTTCTCGTTATAGGTTAGAAAATCGTGTTGGTCTTCAAACATAGCAACTCAACTGGAGAAACCTTCTTAGAAATTCAGTACCCAATTTCGCGAGGAACTGCCCAACGGCTTGCGTTACCTGCGCTGGGGCGGGGACGGCGAAGCCGTCCAGCCAGAAAAATGATAAGGCGTAGAAAATTGCCTGGGATGTGCGCAGAATCCCCAGCGTCAGGTGCACGCTTTGTTAGGCGCGTTCTTATTTTATACGGTTTGCCCGAACAATGCGGGAACTTCCCGCCGCTGGATATTCGACACAACTATAACCATTCTGTTCAAGTAATTTGATAGCCATTTCAACTTCTTGTCCTGTGCGGCTAATTGGATTAGGTAACCATGCTGGCGGATTAGATGAGTGA
>JAFLCF010000155.1 GCA_017303735.1 Anaerolineae bacterium | reverse complement strand
ATGATCCAAAAATTTGCAGGGGAACGCATGCAAGGCAAAGTGCTGGAGAACGGCTGTGGGGTGGGCATGTATGTAGAGAAGATGACCGAACTCGGCGCGAATGTGACCGGACTGGAATTCGACCCGGACCGCGCCCGTGATGCCAAAGTTAATTCTGAGAAAATTATCAACGCTGCAGGGGAATTCCTTCCGCTTCCTTCCTTGACCTTTGACCTGATTCTCAGCCATGAAGTGATCGAACACGTACAGGATGACCGCTCCGCGATCGCCGAAATGGTGCGCGTGATGAAGGTGGGTGGGCGGGCTGTCATCTTCTGCCCCAACCGCGGATATCCCGTGGAAACACACGGCATTTTCTGGAATGGCAAATATTATTTTGGAAATAAGCTTTTCGTAAATTATCTGCCGCGAGTCTGGCGTGACAAACTCGCCCCGCATGTGCGCGTCTATTCCCGCCGCGACATGCAAAAATTATTCGAAGGTCTGCCCGTAAAATTCATCGAACGGACCATCATCTTCGGCGCCTACGATAACATCATCGCCCGGACAGGCGTCTTTGGAAAAGTCATCCGCGCCGTGTTGCAATTCATGGAAGCCACGCCGCTAAAGATATTGGGCTTGTCCCATTTTTGGGTGGTGGAGAAGGTTTAGGCGAATATTAGAAATTGGAAGGTATCAACCTAAAGTACTATTTTTTTCTTGACTTGATAAGAAGGGGGGGGGTAGAATGCTGAAAAAGAAGGGAGGAAGCATGTCTGAAGATTACCCAAATCAAGAAAGCCCCCTAAATATTTTATCTCCACGAGAGATTCAGGTCTTGAAAGAATTAGCGCATGGTAACAGTAATAAGACCATTGCGCTCTCTTTAGGGATAACCATAAATACCGTTGAAAAGCACCTTACATTAATTTACCAAAAGATCAATGTGAAAAGCAGAAGTGAAGCGATTATATGGTGGGTTACGAACGGTGGGGTTTTCCGTAGTTGAAAACCATATAAGCTTTTTATATACTCCACTTTGAAGATTAACTATCTTATAAGAAAATGGAGAATAAAATGCGTAATAGATACTACCTTTTTGCCAGCTTGTTAGTCTTGATAATTTTTGGCGGGCTTTTTGTCGCAGTTGATCGAATATATGGCAATTCAGCGCCTGAATTTTCAGAGATGCCTAATAATACGATTGTGGTAACAAGCACTCCAGTAAATGCAACACCAGTAAATGAAAACACGACGCAACTTCCTGCTCCCTCCCAATTAGTAGAAAAACTTGTCGCATCCTGGAACGAAAGAAATTTGATCAAAGGTCAATGGATATATACTGTTTATCAAGTTACATCAGAAGTGGAGAACGGCGTTGTTTTATCTGATAAAAATTTAATGGATATGTCATACCTTGAAGAAGGATGGTATTTTGTGGGGGAGGAAGGTCAGATTACTCAAGATGTAGTGTTTATAAAAGACCTTAAGGGAAACATCCTCCAGCAGTCTGCATTTAAGGATGGCGTGGGGGTGAACTTTACTTTTGAGACGAGAGATTTGCTTGATCCATATTATTGGAAAGCCGATAGAGGTATTCTTCAATTTTTGTTGGATGCAGAGAGTTCAGGAACAACAACCTTATCTAGAGATTTTGAAGATACGAATGGAAAATATCTTGAAGTTTATTACACTGAAGTTTTCAATCAACCTATGTCAATGAATGGGGTGGAGAGAAAAGTTGAAAGTGTAAGTATTTCTGCCGTGTTCAATAGGAATGATGGAACCATGCTTTCGTATAGCAATGTTTGGAATATGGCAGATGGCGGAAAGGTATTGTTTGAAAAAAATGAACTTGTAATGGTTGAATATGTGAAAGAAGTGCCATCTGAGATTGCCGAGATTCTGGAGAGTGTAAAATGAAAATAATTCGCCCAGTTTTGACTTTCGTGATGTGTTTTGTCTTTGTTTTCACTACCTATCAGCCTGCTTATGCTGCTCTTGGCAGTTGGGCGTTGAGGATGTCTTGGGTTAATTTTTCAGGGAATAGTGATGCCTGGAGTGGCAGGATGGTTAGGAAACTTTCTTCCTCTCAGTGGGCTGCTGATATTTCCAGTTATACGGCAAATCCTGCAATTTCAATAACGCTTGGCTGGACGTATTTCTCAGCAACAGAAAAATGTGGCTCAACCATAAAGCAAAATTTGCAAGGTGGCGCAAGATCAGTTTCTGGATCGCAAACAGCAAACACGATTTATGCTGGTACAATGACCTGTGCTGGTACACGATATGGATCAAGTAATGGAAGAAATGAGTTCAAATATGGTGGTGTGACTCGATATGATGAGTGGTATCAGCAAGAAATCATTCCTTAAGAATAATAACTAAAAAAACTCGGAGGTCTTCACGACCTCCGAGTTTTTCTTTATTCGCCATCATCCCCGCTGGAACTTCCCGGCTGTTCCACCCGCAGCACATCCCCGTGGTAGTTGATGACCACTTTGAACCCCATCATTCCCAAATAGGCTTTCATTTCTTCAGGGAAGCCGGTTTGCATGAGCGTATCGAATTGCTTTTCGATATTCTTCAATTGATTTTCGATCATCGCTTTCGAAAAGGGATCGTCCTGCCCGAGCATTTTGGCGGTCTGTTCGGAAAGGACATCTTCACTACCTTTCATCATGTCCGCCATTTGATTGAGCACGGCGCGATCTACTTGTTCGGCAGGGATGTGGCGTTTGAAGCCATCATCATCCACCACGTAAGCAGGCTCGCTGCCAATGAAGCCAGAGGCGACAGGCTTTTCATTTTCGTCTACGATAAGACCGGCAAAGAGAGGTTGTGGCATTAGGAACTCCTCTTTCTTCTTTCCTCTTTGCTTGGCAAGAAAGAAGAAAGAGGAAAGCGATCAAAGAATTATTGTTGTCTGCCTTCAACTGCAGCCAGCAAAATGCCAGCGGCAATACCAAGGCGGCGGTCGAGCTGACCGGCGGTATCCATGCTGAAGTCAAGGTTCAATTCATAGGTGAAGGGGTTGAAATTCTGTTTGTAATCGCCCACGCGGGTTTCACCAAAGGTCATGTCGTAATTTTGCGGCACAAGGTTGGTCAGCAGGCGGCGGACCAGCGCGAGACCCATGCTATCTTCAAATAATTTGCCGAGCACATTGTCGTTGACATCGAGCACTTCCCATTCGTCGCGGAGCATGGAGGCGAGACCTTTGCGGCGCATGGCGCCTACTTTTTGACCGGTGGCGCTTTCGATCACGTCATATGCGGCGGAGAAGTCAATGATCTGGCGGGCTTTGATCGCCAGCACTTCTTGCGTTTTGGCTTCATCTGAATACACGCGGATGTCTTCGCGCAGTTTGAACATCTTCTGTTCGCTAAAGAGCAGCAACCGTCCGCTCGGGTCGAAGACGCGGAATTTTCCGGTCAGCGCAAAGACCTGGCGTTTGAGCAAGTACTGGTTGAATTGAAAAATGGGATTCATCTCTTTTCCTTTTTTGTTTACTCTATATAAGATTAAGAACGGCGAACCGTTCGACAACACATTATTCGATGATGACCTTCGTTCCCTGACCAGGAAGATGGAGATAATCTTCATTGCTGGGGACGACAGGGCTTGTCCAGCGGTAGACCCATTTGGCGACACTGGACGGCAGATTGACACAGCCATTGCTGCGCAGGCGTCCATAATCGTTGTGCCAGTAGGTGCCATGAAAGGCGTGACCGGAACCTGTGAAGAAAGACGTCCAGGGGACGCCGGGCAGATTGTAAATATTTGCCACGGCATCGCCGCGATTGGTCATGTGAATGGAAGGTCCTTTGTGATAGGTAGACCATTCGCCTTTAGGAGTATCCGTTCCGCGCTGCCCGCTTGCACAGCGAACAGAAAGCACCATCTTCTGTCCTTCAAAGGCGGTCACGATCTGCGATTTGAGATCGACGTGTAACAGTTTCTCTTCATTCGGAACCTCAGGAGAGAGCTGGGTCAACTCTTCATTTGGGATGAGGCGCAAATTATAGGAGGGGATATAAAAGGATTTTTTTAATTCCTTGTCGTAGATCTCGTACCAGACGGTTTTCTCATCTCTTGCCACGATCACCTTTTGTACCCAATGAGTCGATTCGTAATAGATGCGGTGGGCGTTGCTTGCGCGTGAAAAGGGCGAACGATACGTGAGACTATATGCCGTGCAGACTTCAGCAAGCTGCCCACCCTCAGGAATCTGATAGACTGGTTTTTGGTAATTCATTTCCACTGGCAGAACCGGCGCAGAATGGACATAGCCGCCATCCACAACATACCATATGGTGTTGTGGACGTTGTCGAAATAATCGCCTTGCACTTCGCCGAGCAGGTCAATGACCTGGTCTTTGCCGATCAGGTCGATTTTGTTGGCGTTGGCGGCGGGAGCGTCGTAGATGGGAACGCCGCTGAAGAGGGCGAGCCCTTTTGAGGTGGGGGGAGCGGCAAAGGCATCTCTCATGCCCAATTCGGAGAGAACAAGCCCGAGTGCGCCAGAGGCGGTGATCTTTAGAAAGTCGCGGCGGGAAAGTTGGGAGATCGTCATCATTCGATTGTAAATATAAAGGTTGAGAATGGGATAAGAAATATCCCTTTGGTACTACGCAGTGATTTCCACTTTGGTGCCGACGCCGCCGTAGGTAAATTCCTTATTTAAGGGGACGGTGGGAGATGACCAAAGGTAAAGCCATTTTGCGGCGGAGCAGCTCAAGTTGATGCAGCCATGCGAGCGCGGACGCCCGTAATCGTTGTGCCAGAAGGTGCCGTGAAAGGAGATGCCGCTTTTGGTGATGTATTGCACCCAGGGGACGCCGGGCAGGTCGAATCCGCTGGCGGCGATGTCACCGGCTGCCATGTGGCGGGACGGGCGTTTGTAATCTGTGGTGAAGTTGCCTTTTGGGGTGGTGTAGGTGCCGCTACGAAGCCTGCCGCCTGTGGAAACGGGAACGCTGAAAACGGGGACGTTGTATTCATACGCGGTGACCAGCTGCTGGTCGAGCCGGACGATTATTTTTTTATCGCGGTTCGGGACTTCGGGAGTAATGGGTGCTAGTTCCTCGGGCGTGAGAATACGCAGATGCCCAGCACGGACGTAATACAGCTCATCCCATTTGTCGTCGCGGATCTGATACCAGGGCTGACCATCGGTTGTGCCTGCCACCATTGCCTTGACCCAATGTATCGTTTCGTAATAAACACGATAGCCGACATCTGAGTCAGAAGTGGGTTCAACGAAGGCATCACTATAAGGTACACAGACTTCGGCGAGCAGACCTTCTTTGGGGATATTGCCTATGTATGGTTGACTCAACGTAGTGCGGACGGGTTGAATGTTGCCCGAGTGGATGTAGCCTTCTGTACCGGCTTGATACCAGATGCGGTTGTGTGAAACCGTATCGTTGCTAACTGCCGTGTTGGAAATGCTAAATAATGCATCACGTTGCAGCAGCTTTACTTTTGGGGCATCTACAGACGGTTTTTCATGCATCCACACCGTGCGGACGGTGACCCGCCCTTGCTGCAGGTCGAACGGGTCATCTGAATCAAAATTGAGCGGGGTTGCCATAAGGCTTGCCAGACCCAGCCCGCTCAATTTTAAAAAGTCTCTTCGAGATAAAGTGTTCATCTAAATTTACTGGTTTTACGCATTACGTATTTCGTAATGCGTAATTATTCTTACTACGTCCTAGTCATGCACGTTCACCACTGTGCCAACGGATGCAAAGTTATATGCCCACTCGGCGTCGGTCAGGTTCAGGTTGATGCATCCGTGGCTCATGGGCACGCCAAAGTTGTTATGCCAATATGCGCCATGAATGCCGTAATCGCCATCGTAGTACATAATGTGTGGAACGTTCGGCAGGTAATAACCAGGACCAGACATCGGCGCAGACTTTAACTTGATCCACACTTTGAATCTGCCTACCAAAGTTGGGGTTTGCCATGTGCCGGAAGAGATCACAAATGAGTTCACCAGAGTATCGCCTTCATAGGCATACATGCGCTGGTCTGAAAGGTCTACGTCGAACCAACGCACGCCTCCACTTGTCCCTGAACTTACGGGTGGGACGACAGCAACGGCGGTTGGCGGAGCAACATATTCTGCGGTTGGGGTATCGGGAATGATGGCGGCTTCTGCCACAACGACGCCGGTTTCAACAACAGCAACGGCTTCGGTGGTGGCTGTGGGCAACACCAATACTTCAGCGGCTGCTTCAGTTGCAGGAATAGCAGTTGGTGGCACAACGACCACCTCTGGTTGAGACGGAATCTGTGTAGCAGTGGCGGCGGGCTGAACTACTTCCACTTGCGGCGCGGGTTGATCGGCTCCCGGCGTATAGGTCGGTTTCGCGATGTATACCTGCGCATACGAATCACCCGGTGCGCGCTGCTCGAACTGTGGGGCATTCCCGCCGCCGTTAAGAATGGACGCCAGCACAGGCGAACTGACTGCCGACCATGCCGCGAAGATGAAGACGACACAACCGGTGATGATCAAAAGAATGGGGAGGATAAAGTTCCGCTTCTTTGCGGGACCCTTAGCCTGTTTGCTGTTTCTGAGAGGATTCCCGCCCGTAGGGGCGTTTGAGTTTGCGGGGCGGTTATTCATGGGTCACCTTTTACTTATGCCAACGGATAAAAATTCTCTTCCGTCATTGCGAGCCGCCGCTCTGCCTTTGGGCGGCGAAGCAATCTCAAGATGGTGGCTGGGATTGCTTCGGGCGAAGAACAAGAGCGCCCTCGCAATGACGGTGTACGGTAGTAAAAAAAAGTACGTCTATCAAGATTATAAACAAAAAAGACTCTGTTTCACCATTGAATTTCTACAGGGACTCCCACTTCTGCCCAGTCATATAGAACTTGCGCATCGTAGGTATCCAAAACCACACAGCCATACGAGATGGGCGTGCCTAGAAAACCTGCCCACAACGTGGCTCCGTTCGGGAGGATGGGCAGTGCGTGAATACCGTTTTGCATACTACCTGCCCAGTAAATGCCCAGCCAGTTGGGCATCCAGATATTCCATGTTGCGCCATAGGCATTGGGAATTTTTTCCAAGACGCTGAAGGAGCCGGTGCGCGTGGCGTTATTCATGCCTGTGGATGCAACGAAACTATAGACCAACGTCTCGCCTTCATAAACATACATGTGCTGTTCTGAAATATCCACGAGGATGAGCTTGCCGCCTGCATACGCGACCGGAGCTTGTGCATTGGTGCTGGAGGAAATGCCCGCGGGCACATCCACGATCACGGCTTGAGCAACGGATTCAGGTGTATTCGTTGGGATTTCTACGGGAAGGGAAATTTGTGGAGGAGGCTGAGTCGCTGTCGGCGGGGGGAGAGGCGTGTACGTCGGTTTGGCGATCTCGGCTTGGGCGAAGGCCGTCCAAGTTGTGGGGGTGGGTAGCGTTGCGAGAGGCTGGGCTTGAGACGATGTGGCTGTCCATGCGGCTGCACCGAGCAGGACGATCACAAACGCCAGAAGTATGCCCACGACACGTGTGTTCATGGCAGGATCGTTGGCAGGGGGATCGATGTGGGCAGCACGCTTTCGTTATTGATGAAGCACAAGATGCCCTGTGTTACGCCTTCTGCCACCACATCGGTTTGTTTGGTGAGGATGTTCTGATCGAGATATAAAAATCCTGTTTCGATGATGGCAGTGATGGTGTTCGGGTCGATTTCAGAAAAGGCGTGGTATTGGGTCATATCGGGCGTGATGCTGTTGGCATGGAAGAACAACCCGGTCATTTGTTGGTAGCGATTCGTCAGGCAGGCGGTGAGACGTTGCGCGCGATTCACATCTCGCGTTTCGAGCGAAGCCGCCACTTTGAACCCTGTGGCTTCATCATTGATGTATTCGCATGAGTCGTTGTGGATGGATACCAGCGCGGCGGCACGATAGCCGTTCAGACGTGTATCGAACTCGTTGAGCAAGTCCACTTGGTAACCGCGCTCGGTGAGGCTGCGCTGTACCAAGGTGGCGATCGAAAGATTGACATCGGCTTCGGTGAGAGTTGCGGCTCCATTTTCGTCGAGGCAGACGGCACCCGAGTCGTTGCCCATGTGCCCGGCGACAATACCAATGCGAATTTGCGGCAGGGGTGTGCTGGGTCCGTTTTGGATGGCAGATTGCGGAGTAAGCAGGGTACGGAGCTGGTCGCTGAAATTGCTGGCGAAAAAGCTGTTGGGGGTCCATGCGGTGAAGAGAGTTGCGATCAAGACCGCAATGCCGATCACGGATAGGAACGGATTTGTCCCGCGTGGTTTTTGTCTGCGCATGCGCGCAGGTTCTTTAACTGTGGGTTCGTTGGCAGATTGCATAGGCAAGATAATCTTACCCTAAATTGCTTGGGGGAAAATGAAAAAAGTCAGGCTCTGCTCTATCGAGGGCTCAGCCCTCGATAGAGCGATTTGAAGTAAAAAGCTTTTGCATGGGCTTCAACTTCGATACAGGCATGGCAAGGTTTTTTACATGCGTACGTTCGTATTGGAAGGTCTTTGAATTTGGCAGAAGCAACGTGGCGCGCTGCCCCATCTCTTCGTACGTGGTATAGCCCACCATCAAAATATCCATGCCATAGACCCAAAGGTTAGACCAATCATATGGGGCGACGATATGAGTCTCGTTCATTCGTTCAACACGTATCGCCACTCGTGCTTCGGGCAGGCGGCGGACGTGTAGGGAAGTGATTGAATAGAAAGACTCATTAACATTGACTTTGACACCCGGAGCAAGACTGGCGACCGCGCGCTTCATTTCCCGCGCCTCGTCTTGCCCATTGACCTCGACGATCAGTTCCTCCGCTGATTCCGATTTAAGAACCAGCTCCCCGAGCGGAACCCAGTGGATTGGTTTGCGCCACGCCAGCGGCATGACGTGTGCGAGGTAATGTGGCTGATTCTTCGCCATGGCTTTTTGCAGATCCGCTTGTGAGGCGGCGATCAGACCGTTCATGAAAGCGAAGAGATAGATGTCATCGTAGGAATGTCCGTCCCCGGCGTGCGAGTCAGAGGGGACAAGGGCAGGAGCTTCCAATAGAACGGCAGGGTTGTTGCGAATCGCTAAAATCTGTTCTCGATGCGAGATGAGAAAAGATTTGATGTCGCAGCGATGACCATTCAAGACCACGTCGAAACGTTCGCGGTCGGTGAAAGGTGTAGAGGCTTTGACGTCAAAGGGAATATTATTTTGCGAGAGATAGCGCCGAAAGGCAACTTCTACTGCTACATTGGCAACGAGTCGACGTAATCTTCCATACGGTGACCTGCCTTCACGTTCGTTTGAATATGCCAGTGAACGCAAGGCATATTGAATCCCACCTTCGGTCAGGTCGGGAGTGTAGGGCAAACGGAGGAAGTCTGCGGGGGAGGGCATGGGTTGTGATGCGTGAAACGTAATACGTGATGAGTGATGCGTAATTTGTGTTTAGTTGTGGGGTGTTGTTTTGTGTGTTCCCCACTGTTACACCAATCGTAAATCGTTAATCAAAAATCGTCAATCGTTAGGGTGTTGCTGTTGGGAAAATATAATTCACTTCTTGAACCACCAGATCTGAAAAAGAAACCACCACCGGGGTTTCACCCGCCGAGCGGACGAAGACTCCTAGTGTGCCAATTTGAAAAGATGGATCGTCGATGCTGAATTGAAAGCGTCCGTTTAAGAAGAGACGTAATTCTCTGCCGACTGCCCAAACCCCAATGCGGACGTTGCCCGGTGCGCCGGGTGGGACATCTCCGCTGGGGAGCGGTTGTTGCAAGACGAGACGCACGCTGTTGCTGACTCTCTCGGCACGGACGGTTCCATTGCAGGCGAGGGCAAAACGATAATAGGATCCGCCATCCGCGCGGATGAGGAAGCCATAACTATCTTCCCCTTTGCACAGACTGGGCTGGGCGGTGATCTCGGCGTAGTAGTCGGTGAGCAAGGTGTCACGTCGCAGGCTGGTCATGTAGACTTGGCTTTGCACGGCGAGGGTCAGGCGGTTGTCTTGAATTTGTGAGCTGGCTTCATCTGATAAGGCGATCTCCCAGTTGAACGTGTCGGAAAAATCGTCAGTGAGGATCTCTGCATTAAGACCGGGACGCATCTCTGGGGTGGGGGCTTTGGTGGATAACGTTTGCAGGGTAGGTGTGGCAGATGGTGGGAACCAGATTATGGTCGAGGTGGGAGCCGGGGTTTCCGTCGCTGGCTCGGGTGTGTTGGTGGCAAGGAATGCATCCATGGTGGCGCAGGATGTAAGTAGCAAGGCGAGGAAACTTGAGAAGAAAAATCGTTTTAAAGTCATTAGGGTTTTGTGACATCAATTCGTTTTGTTGTGTCGTAAAATAGATTTGTGTCACTCTGAGGGAGCGTTCTTCGCGACCGAAGAGTCTCTTACTGTTATGGTAGAGATCCTTCGCTGTGGCTCAGGATGACAACCGCGAGATGAATTCTAGCATATCAGGAGATGAAGATGACCGTGAAGCAAGTGCTGATAACAGGTGCGTGTGGAGAAATTGGTCAGGCGCTGGTGCAAGAGTTGGCGAAGAAGGGC
>JAFLCF010000154.1 GCA_017303735.1 Anaerolineae bacterium | reverse complement strand
AATCCAATTCATTCGGGAAAAGCAGGATGAACAAGGTCGCTGGTTGATGGAATACGATTACACCGGCAAGACCTGGCAAAGCTACGGTAAGCCGAAGTTGCCGAATAAATGGGTGACGTTACGGGCGTTGAGGGTGTTGAAAGCGGCAGGCTGAAAAAAACTTCCGATGCCATCACATCGGAAGTTTTTTTATTGGAGAATGGATTTATTCTGAAATATCAATTGTTTCGCCACCGTACTCGCCAGTGACGTGCAGGGCGTACTCAGCATCGCGGGTGTAGGTGAGGCTGCCTTCTTTGGCTCCAGTGACGTCCACTTCAAGGGTGAGCAATCCGCTGTCGTATTCGTAGGAGCCGCTGCCCGTCATCGTAAAGCCTTGAGAAAAGGCGCAATCGCTCAGTGTGTATAGGTCGCTGGTATCGCCGAACTCAAAGGTGAATGTGCCGCCGTAGGGGCAGGCAATGGCATTGATATCTGCGGAGATGTTGTAATAGTATTCGGGCAGGTAGTTGATCTCGTTATCAACTGCATATAATGCCTCAAGCGGACTGGCATACTCTTCTGCGTTGGCATAGACGAGCGGAATAAAATCATCGGCTACATACCCTTCGCAGGTTGTTTCGCGTTCGTCGGGCAGGGTATCGTTGACCAGGAACTCGGTGACCAAGCCATCGACACATTCATTGCCCCAGCCAAAGATGACATGCGGACCACCCACTTGTGTGACCAGATATCCATCTGACAGATTCTCAAAGACAGATTGCGCACCAGCGTATGGCGTGGCAGGGTCGGTGGTGGCGTTGAGAACGAGTGTGGGGATGCCTTCGCCGGTGAAAGGTTCAGCGAAGGGAGCTGGTTTTGAATCATCCTGCGGGTAAGGCCAGAACACACAGGGCAGGTCACCATAAAAAACGGAAGAGAAGCGCGGCAGGGTTGCATCCACGCTATCGCCTTCTCTCAAAAAGTTTTCTGCCTGTTCTTCAGGGGTGCTGCCGGGCTCGGCATAATCACGGCAGGTGACGCCGTAATAGATCGCATCACTCCATGACGGGTCGAGGATGGCTTCCATCGTATCGGGGTGGACATACAACGAGTTATATGCCACACGCGCCAGCGGCACGAGGGTGTTATCGCGTGCATACGATGCTAGTGCGCGCAGGAACATCATGCGTGCGGTTTCAGAATAGAGATAGCCTGAGACGGCTTCCAACTCTGCAAACGAAAATTCACGCTGCTGCACTTCGCCAGTGGAAAGCGGATAATCAAAAATAGCCGGAGCTTGTTGCAATTGCGCTGCGAGTTCATCGTAGACGGCGACAGCATCTCTACCCATGTCTGCGGAGCAGGCTTCATCGGCATTGCAGGCTTCGAGGGTGGCAACCATCACATCGTTGAAGGCGGCGGCTTGGACTTTGAGGAATTCGATGTCGGTCTGCGTGAGGTCGACCGTGCCATCGAGGATGAGACCCGCAACCCGGTCTGGGTGTGCGGCGGCATACATCTGCGAGAATTGTGTGCCGTAACTTTCACCGTAAAGCCAGAAAGTTTCATCGCCCATCAACGAGCGGAATATTTCCAGATCTTCGGCGGCTTGCACCGTATCCAAATAGGGCAATAACTCGGTCTCGCCGATCTCGGCAACACATTCATCTACAAAGGTTTGGGTCACATCCAATAACTGCGCTTCGCCTTCGGGTGTGGTCGCGTTTGTATCGGCACGATAATATTTTGTGACGGCATCAACACAATACAAGCCGCCAGACATGTTGATGCCGCGCTGGTCGAAGAAAACGATATCAAAATTTTCAGGAATGCGCGGGTCGAAATACGATGTGTAGCCATCGGCACTCATCAAGCCGGAGCCACCGGGTCCGCCAATGGAGGTGACGAACATGCCTTTGCGTTCTCCGGTGGCAGGCAGCACGGCAAACACAACCGTGATGGTACGCGCATCTTGCGGATCGAAATGATTCAACGGCACGATGATATCGACACAGGTGAAGTCACTATCGGGGCAGGGATACCCGCCGAGTCTTTCCAAACGGGTGGCTGTATCTTCGACCACTGCCTCTGTTTCGCTGACGGTGGGTTCGACTACCGCTGTGGGCGGGGTGGTGGGAGGTGGCGGCGTTGTTGGCGCTGCACATGCCTGGACGAAGATCAACAGCAGGGACGTGATGAAAAATATCTTCTTCATTTTCTCTCTCCTTGATGCGTTTTACAAATACGGACGACCCAATAAAAGATTTGCGTCGCGGGGTCACAGACCCCGCGGAGCGGATTAAGCAACCGGGAACATCGCCATCAACGCACGCGGAAGTTCATCCCGCCAAAAGGTGAAGTTATGCCCGGCGGGCGCTTCGTGATAGGTGACATTGTAGCCGTTGTTTTGCAACAGCGGCTGGACTCTGCGGTTGTCTTCCAATAGCCAGTCGAAGTGACCGATGTCCATCCATATTTTTATTTCACGAGACATCTTCGCACGGATCAAGTCGACGGCGACAAAGTCGCGCCCTTCTGATTCGAAGACCGATGATTGTGCAATGACCTTCCCAAAAATCTCGGGCATGCGCAAGCCCGTGTATATGGACATCAATCCGCTAAAGGATGCGCCGAGCACGCCATATGCGCCGCGATTCTTGCGGATGTCGATCAGGTTCAACTTTTTGGCAGCCACAGGCAAAACGACGTGTTGAAGCGTCATAAGTGTCGCATCGGAGCAGGCATATTCCACGCCGCGGCGGTCGTCGCCGTTTTGCAGAAATGCCATCGCGAGCGGACGGATGCGCTTCTCGTGAATTAGATTGTCCACGATGATATTGAGCTTGGCACGCTTGAGGTAATCTGTGCCATCGTAGACGAGTAGCAAAGGCACAGGATGTTTCACCGGCGGCTTGTAAAGATGCATTTCACGCTTGCCATTCTGTTGGATCATCCACGTATCCACGAGGTGACGGGTGACACGTCCGCTGGGGATGCCTTTACGTTTGAGGGCATACGGCGTGGGTGCTGCCTCGGGCATGTAGAAGTAATGGTTGTAGTGCTCAATGCCGTTGAAGACCGTCTTTTTGTTGAGCGGATCTTTGATGCGCCTCTTCGTGCGCGGATCGTAGAAGCTGTATTCAAGATAGGCATCTGAATCCAATTCAAGCGAGTACGCCCACAAGCCCGGGGCAATGCGCTTCATCTTTTGCGGGCTTTCCTCCCATTGATGAATATCGTCAATATAATGCGGCGCGGACTTTCCCTGCCACACAAAGGTGACACGTCTGCCTTCGATGACGGGGTTTCCAGTCAAGCGGGCGAGTTGGAGGAGGTTTATGGTCATGGGGAGATTGTAATATTTAAAAATAAAAGAACAGTGATTTTTATGTCACTGCTCTCTAGGTTACAGACCGAGAAATTTTCTAGAAAAACCGCGAACCAGTTTTGCGAGTTCAATAGCTTCCTGTGCATCTTCTGCTGTAGGATCGTTGCCCGGATAACGTGTTCGGACAGCGTAATCGGAAAGGGTGTTAAGGTGCTTTGCATCCACTTCGAGAAATATTCCGTTGGAAGAACAAAGGTTGTTTAACATCAGGAGGTCGTGGGTTTTAGGGAAGTCTGCACCTTTGGAAATAAGCAAAGCTTTCATATATTTTTCAGCACATTGTTGAGCATGAAAACACGCGCCATAGGCAAGTGGCTGTTTTCGCCGAAGTGCGGTACGCGCCAAAATAAAATCTTCTTCAGCGCGTTCTACCCATGCAAGCGGATCATTTGCTTCGCTCATATAACACCTTGCCCCGCGTTAGAATTTCTTTGACAAAAAAATCGCCTAATTCTAGAGCCTTTTCAATTTCTTTTGGGGTTTTTACGAGAATGTCCACAGGAAAGGGGCGCGGTAATAACAAACGGGAAACCGCCCAACTTCTGTCTTTGTGAGATGATCTTGTTTTCATGATAACCAGCAAATCCACATCACTGTGCGGATTGGGTGTTCCGTATGCATACGAACCAAAAAGAACGATCTTTTCAGGGTTGAGTTCTTGAATGATCTTCTGGATAGCGGGGCGCAAGGATTTACCCACTGAAACGGTCAATCCCAAGGGTATGGTTTCAGGGCGGCGCAGGCGGGGATTTTTTACAGAGTACACCGTACTAGTCATGATAGGTCTATTCTATAACAGTTTATAAAAGAGAGCAACGAATGTAATGCGGCGCGGACTTGCCCTGCCACACGAAGGTGACACGTCTGCCTTCGATGACGGGGTTGCCATTTGCACGAGCGAGTTGCAGGAAGGGATGGGGGATCATGGGGAGATTGTAATAGACCTCCGAGTATTTTTCGGAGGTCTATTTTAGGATTCATCTTTATTTTGCGAGCAATAAACTATCACCAAGCTTTGTAAGTTGTGTAATGAAAGTTTCCAGTGGTGGCGCATTGATCCAACGAATGGTTTCCCAATCTTCTTTGCGCACTGAACATAGGACTCGTGCCAAATCAGCCGGGAAGATGCCTACGGCTTTTCCTTGAGCGCCTGTAATGGCTTCTTGGAGAGATAGGTTTTTCTGACAGCAAAAACCCCATACATCAGCCAGGTCTTTTGGTTCTTCACGCCCTAAAAGGGCTGTAACTTTGTTTGCAAGGATATTTTCTGAACTATCCATTCGTCCTAGAACAGGATGGGTTGTAACGCTTCCCACACGCGCTGGTACGTCATTGATCATTTCGATCTTTAACATAACATCGCCTTGTAAAAGTTTTAGCCGCGCAAAACGCTCTTCCTTCATGAGAACTTCGCAGTTCCATTCTTTATTGAGTGCTTGAATAACGCGTTCCACCCAAAGCCCAAATCGAGAGTCGTCATTGACAAAGTAATCAAGGTCGTCGGAAAAACGATGTTGGAGATAGCCTCGCGAAGCGGCAGTTCCGCCCGTCAGGTAAAACTCTGTATCTATCTGGTTAATGACCTTGATAACACGGTCTTGAAAGGGGTACAGGGTATCGAAGTAAAAGGAAGATTGATTAGCCATGCATCAACTCTGGGTGTTTCTCAGGTATCCATTTCACAACAAAATCTAAGCCGCGCACCCGGCTTTGCGAGCGGATGCGTCCGCGCCAGCGTGACCAATTTTCTACAAGTTTACGAAAGCCAATTAAACGAATGATTTCTTCGTAAGGGGCATATTCCAGCAAGCGGCAAGCTGCCCAATCTTGATTTAGTCGTCCTTTGCTTTCGCGCCCTTCAAGGATGGCTAAAAATTGGGTTTGGTCGATGTCATAATCCCAAACGTAGGGAAGTCTTTGGATCGCTTGCATGGCTTGATTATACCCACTGCGTGCCCTGCCACACGAAGGTGACGCGTCTGCCTTCGATGACGGGGTTGCCGTTTGTTCGGGCGAGTTGGAGGAGGTTGGTGGCCATACCCCCATTGTACGATTATTTCCAACCCTTGGATGCATGCCATTTTCGGCTGGACCATTCTCCATTTGTAGAGGCTAGCAAAGGATGTTGTAAAAAGCCCCATATTTTCTCGATAATCTGAACAAAGTCACTGATTTCATCAAACCCAAGACTAGACTTCTCAAGGAAATTTTCCCAACTCGATTGATTGTTTTCGCCAAATTCAGCGGTCAACCCAATGGGACGCTCAGTTGGCAGAGTCTCCTCTCGTTTTTTGAAAGTGATTTCAATTGCTTTTTGCAGGTTTGAGCTTTCAAATTCAAAGGTCTGCAAAATCAGCCAGAGGTCGTAATAATCTTTCATGCGGCTATTCAATTGGGCATGCCGAATCATGGCGTGAAATTTTTCAGCTACCACAGCCTCTTTGGGATAACTTCTCATTTGAGCGGATTTGAAGTCAGGCAGGATGTTCGGATATTCGACAAGCTCTGCTTTTGAGGCAAGTTCATCTGAAAAGCCAATGTCAATTTGAAGCGGGATGCGGGTACGCTCCAGCAAAGCAATCAACTTAATGCGGATACCGACATAATCGGCGTCGATCTGAGTTTCTTCCACAGAAACGGATTGCGAATCGAACACCAGCCCATCTTCTGGTGCAGATACTTCAATGACTGTCTTGATGATTTTATGCAGGTTATCGCTATCGCTTGAAACATATCCTCGAAAATCTATATCCTTGGTCGGGCGGCGCATGGACAGATTCCAGACATAAAACAACAATCCGCCTTTGAGAACGAATTTTTCGGCATAGTTGGTTTTGGAAAGCCGATATAGGAAGCGTTCCATGGCAAAGTATTGAAGGACTTCTGTATAGGGTCGGTTAATAACGGTAGATTGATTTCGCAAGCGAGCCAAAATGGATGCGGGGATATTCTTCGTTGTTTCTTTCATAGCAATGACTCCACATATGGACGCATGATCTTCTCGACTCGATTTACTTTGGCATATTTCATCAGCAGGGATATGTTCATTTTCGGCTGTTTCATATAATCGCGTAGCGCTTCGAGCGCTACATCCATACCCACTTTTCGGCGGAACTTGAAGCAATCGGCGACGGTCTTCTCACGGTCATACACCTTGACTTTGACGCCATCCACTTTATATTCAACAATGCCTGCTTGATACGGTGATTTTGAAAAATGAAAGACGCGGATGGGCGGGTGATGAATCTTTGGGGTTTTGACATCACGTGGCAGGGCAAAATAGATAAAGTGCGGGATTTGCGTGGTTAGTTCGTGGAAGTAGAGTGCGGAGATCAGGCAGAACACTGCCTGCGGCGCGCGCAGACTAATATTTACGAGGTCGGGATTCCCAAGGGGATCAGAGTCGCTTAGGCGGTAAATCCCCGGCGCTTCGCGGAAGAGTTCGCCCGATTTGACCATCTCGTACAGCACATGTCGGGGCACTCCAAGTTCAACCGCCCGCGCTGCGCGTAGGATGCCGCTATGATTTGCAAAGATTTTTTTATACGGGTTGCCTGCCATACAGGGATTATATTACAAAAATACCACATATGTATATATATGTGGTATTTTTGTTTTAGACGCCTTTGATGACGGGGTTTCCGGTTGCGCGGGCGAGTTGGAGGAGGGGATGGGGGATCATGGGGGTATTTTACTGTAGACCTGAGTAGCGGCTATGGCATAGATGACACTTGTTACTGTAAATTCTGCCCGTGGCGCGCTATAGTAAAGGTGAGTCAACGGTCGTTTTTGCCCGTTTGGGCAGGGAGCAGCCATGTCTTCACTGTTGGAAATTGTTACACCGTTTACGCTGGTCTTGCTGGCGCTTATCCTCTACAGCCTTCACCGCAAACGCAATACCCGATGATGCGCGGAAAGAACCGCGTAATGGATTCTCTATGGAGTAGTGCATGAATAAAAACATCCTCACATTTTGCCTGATCTTCATCATGCTTGCATTCCCCGTCTCTTCGGCTGCGGCGCAGGATGACGCCCCCGTTGTGCAAGCCGTGCTGTTTTACTCACCCACCTGCGGGCATTGTGAATATGTGATCACCCAAACGATCTGGCCCATGAAAGACAAGTATGGCTCGCAGCTTCAGATCGTCGGTATCGACGTTACCACCGAGCAGGGCAGCGCCTTGTTTATGAATGCCATACAGGCGTTTGATCTCGAAAAAGCCGGTGTGCCTTTTCTGGTGATCGATGATATGTACCTGATCGGGTCTGCGGACATTCCGAATCAATTTCCGCAACTGATCGAAAGCTATCTGGCGCAGGGCGGCGTGGCGTATCCCAACATCCCTGGGCTGGCAGATGTGCTGAACCAACCTTCAGATGAATCGGAAGCTGCGACGCAGGACCAGCCCCAAACGGCGGAGGAGGCGCCTCAATCCGCCCCATTGCCTGCCGCTACAGCCCCGGCATCGACCCTGCCTGAGGTTGAGTCGGGGATCCCATTTGCGGGGAGTCATGAGATGAGTTGGAGCGAACGTTTTGCGCAGGACCCGGTTGGGAATACTCTGGCGGTGATCGTTTTGATCGGAATGCTCGCTGCGCTGGCGTGGGTGGTGCAAACGTTTCGAAGCGGAAAAAAGCCAGCCCCGATGTCTTTGCCGTTGTGGGTCATTCCGCTGCTTTGTGTGATCGGGGTGGGGGTTGCCGGGTATCTTGCCTATGTTGAAACCACCCAGACCGATGCCATTTGTGGACCGGTCGGTGATTGCAACACGGTTCAGCAAAGTGAGTATGCGCTTTTGTTTGGTATTCTGCCGGTGGGCGTGCTGGGACTGCTGGGCTATGCGGGCATTTTCGTGGCGTGGCTGGTTGCGAATTACGGACAGAAACAGCCTGCCCGGCTTGCTGCGTTGACCTTGTTCCTGCTGACCCTGGCGGGTACGTTGTTCTCGATCTACCTGACCTTCCTCGAGCCTTTTGTCATCGGTGCCACCTGCGCTTGGTGCCTGACCTCTGCCATTCTGATGACCGCCCTGATGCTGATCACCGTGCGACCCGCACAGCTTGCGCTTGGCAGGAAGAGGTCTTTCCGGTAACAGGGATTTTATTCAATGCCGCAGGTAATGTCTGCGGCATTTTTTATTTTGCGAGGAGGTCGTAATTATTAAACAGATTTAGCAAAAGACGGTAAAATATTTTTGTCGTTTACTGTGAGGAGTAGGATATGAACGTTGAAGAAATCAAGCAGGCAATTTCAGAACTATCACCAGAAGAATTGACTCAATTCCGTGAATGGTTTGAGGGATTCGAGAATAAACGTGCAAATATTCCAACAGTCGAAGAACAACTAACAAGATTGCGTGGGTCTTTGAAAGGTAAAGGAATTTTGAAGGCGTTTTTGGAAGAGAAGAAGCGGGAAAAAGAATTGTAAAAATACTTAAACTTACAATATGATGCTTATACTATTTTGTCCAGCGTAGGATCACATTATGGATATTGATTTACAGGTTCGAATAGCAGCATTTAACTGGCTTTCAGAGCAGGTTAATTCACAAGGGGATGTACTGCCTAGAAAGTTACTTGAAAATGGCTTTGAGTTTCAGGGACAACGTATTCCGCTTGTAGCACCGCAAGGGATTTTCAAGCCGCAAATTCTAGATTTACCACTTTCTATTACAACTGCGCCCAAAGGTCCATATGATGACTATTTCGGAAAAGATAATTTTCTAATCTATCGTTATCGTGGCACAGACCCAAATCATCGTGACAATGTAGGGCTACGAAAAGTTTTTGAGTTAAAACGTCCGCTTGTGTATTTTCATGGCATTGAACCTGGAAAGTACTTGGCAACCTATCCAGTTTATATTATTGGGGATGATCCAAGCAATCTAACTTTCAAAGTTGCTGTTGATGATGCTATCCCTGTTTATCAACCGACTGAAACGAGTTTTACCCGCCAAGTCGCAGAAGTTTCTGATGCTCGTCATGCATACCTGACTTCTACTGTCAAAGTGAGGTTACGCCAACGCAGTTTTCGAGAAAAAGTTTTGGATGCGTACAAGTCACAATGCGCATTTTGTCGGTTGAAACATCGCGAATTGCTAGATGCTGCACACATTATCCCGGATAATCTTCCTGAGGGTAAATCCACAATTGAAAATGGTTTATCTCTTTGCAAATTACATCATGCCGCTTATGACAGTTTTCTAATCGGCGTAACGCCTGATTACATTATTCATGTCCGTGCAGATATTTTGGAAGAAGAAGATGGACCCGTGTTACAACATGGTCTAAAGGGGTTACATAGAACAAAACTCATACTCCCTGTTTCAAAGGAAAAATATCCGAGCAAAGATGCGTTAGATTGGCGATATAGCAGGTTCACAAAAGCATCCTAATAAAAAAGAGGCTGCCACCTTGAAGGTGACAGCCTCTTTGATTCTACTGAAACGTAATCTCTTCCACGCGCCAGGTCTCTTCGCCCATGAGCTTCTTCAGGCGCTGGAGCAGTTCGGGGCAGATGCGCGTGGTGTCGTTGGGGAAGTCGATCAGGTGTCCCTTGCCGCTCTCGAAGATTTGAAAACTAAACTTGTCGCGTCCGTGGTATGAGATCAGCGTGCCATACAAGGTCTTGATGCGGCGCTTGTCGCGTTCCTTGTCGCCGGTGGAGCGCAGCAGGATGGTGATCTGTTGGGGCGGATGATCCTTGTCTTTATTCTCTTTCGCCAGCGGAACATACAACGACGGAATGAACGCATCATCTCTGTCTTCGGCTGGGTTCAGCGCTTCGGGCTGAGTCAACGCTGTCACCGCGCGAGTCACCAGCGGAGGAGTCACCGGTTCATCTTTCTTGAACTTCGGCGCAGGCTTCGCAGCAATCGCGGCTTCGTCGAAGGAGGGCTGCCATTCACTGTCCCATCCATCGGGGAAGTTATCGGGCGGCGGGGGCATGTCATCACCCCCCTCTGTCCCCCCAAATGCCCCCGGCATTTGGGGGGATGAAAGGGGGGTAGCGGGTGCAGGCTCTGCAACCTGCGGCTTGACCTCGTCCACTCGTTTGCTCGGTGCCTCGGTACTCGTCTGCTTCGGCGTTGGATTCGGTTTGGGTGTTGCGGCAGGCTTGGGCTGAGTCTGCTCGGGTCGGCGGGGAGATTGCTCCTGTGTGCGGGCAAGCAAAGGCTTGGGAGTCGAGTCGTTTGTGATGAAGGGATCATCCGCCGATGTCGTCACTGGGATTTCG
>JAFLCF010000153.1:3860-10663 GCA_017303735.1 Anaerolineae bacterium | reverse complement strand
CATTGATCGCGCACGAACAGTCAATCGGCGCATTATGGCTTGCAAGAAAAACAGAGATCGCCGAACAAGACCTAAAATTGCTCACCGCCATTGCAGATATTGCCGCCAATGCCATTCATCGCATCACACTTCACGAACAAACCGAGAAGCAACTGAATCACCTGATTGCACTTCATCAGATCGACCTCGCGATCACAACCAACTTCGGGCTTGAAGATACGCTCAATATTATTCTTGGTCATGTTCGTACTGAACTCAATGTGGATGCCGCCAGCATTCTTTTGATAAATGAAGTGGAAAATGCTTTGGAATACGCTGCAGGGCTTGGGTTTAAGACTGAACACATTAAACTCACTCATGTAAAGATCGGGGATGGAGTCGCGGGTCGTGCCGCACTTGAAAAGTGTACCGCCTCTTCAGCGGACCTCGAACTTGCCAGCCAGAACGACAGCCGATCCACACTGATAGCGCATGAAAAATTCACATGCCATGTTGCCACCCCCTTGCTCATTAAAGGACAGGTCAAAGGTATTTTAGAGGTCTTCCACCAGACACCTCAAAACCCAGATAGCAAGTGGTTCGATTATTTTGAAACTCTCGCCACCCAAACAATGATCGCCATCGAGAATGCCAACTTATTAAAGACACTACAAGTTAAAAACGAAGAATTGACTGTTGCCTATGACGCCACCATTGAAGGCTGGTCACGTGCATTGGATCTACGCGACCATGAAACAGAAGGTCATACCCAACGGGTTACTGAAATGGCGCTCAAACTGGCAGACCTGTTGGGGATGAGCCAGACAGACAAAACCGATATGCGGCGCGGCGCGCTTTTACATGATATTGGCAAAATGGGCGTACCCGATGCAATTCTTCATAAACCGGGTGACCTCACCGAAACCGAATGGAAGGTCATGCGTGAACATCCAACACTGGCGTACCGTATGTTATCGCCGATCGCATACCTAAATCGCGCATTAGATATTTCCTACTACCATCACGAAAGATGGGACGGAAGCGGATACCCACATGGATTAAAGGGTGAGGAAATTCCGCTAGCCGCTCGCGTCTTTGCTATCGTAGATGTATTCGATGCTTTGACCTCCGACCGCCCCTATCGCAAAGCATGGACATACGAGAAGGCATATCAATACATCGAGTTACAAGCTGGCAAGCATTTTGACCCTGAAATTGTAAAGGTTTTTCTGGCGAATAAGTTGATTATATAGAAGTCGTATAATCGACTTATGCCCAGCGTCCAACTTTTCATCACCTGTCTCACCGATTCATTCTTCCCCGAAACTGGTGAAGCCGTCGTGGACATTTTCTCCCGCCTCGGCATTCGCGTGGACTTCACACCCGAGCAAACCTGCTGCGGACAGCCTCAATTCAACGCCGGTCTACGAGCGGATGCGCGTGCCATCGCAGAACACACGATCAAAATATTCGAGAAAACCAGCGGAGATATCGTCACGCCTTCCGGCTCTTGCGCCCATCACTTCAGACATAATCTCTTGGAACTGTTTGAAGGAGATGCAGAGTGGTATCCGCGGGCGGAAAAATTTGGCAAACGCGTCTTTGAATTCACCGAATATCTTGTAGATCATCTCGGGATTACCGATCTCGGCGCGAAATGGGAGGGACTACTCACCTATCATCCCTCCTGCCACACCCTGCGCGGACTCAACGTAGACAAACAACCCCGCACACTTTTACAACATGTAAAAGGTGCAACGCTGGTCGACTTACCCAATGCACAGGAATGTTGCGGCTTCGGCGGCGTGATGTCCGTCGAGCACCCTGAATTATCGGCGGAGTGGCTGAAGCGAAAGATCTCCAATCTCCAATCCGCCAATTCTCCAACGTTAGTCGTCACCGATGCGGGCTGTCTCATGCACATCATGGGTGGATTAAAGAGGCAGGGAAAGAAGCAAAGAGTCGTTCACATCGCAGAAGTATTAAATCAAAGATGAAAGAAGCAACGCACTACAACTTTGTAAAAGTAGGGAATGGTCGGCTGGCACTTAATCACCGCCCTGGTAATAAAGATTATGCCCTGATTCGTGAATTAGGTTGTACGCATGTAGTAACCTTATTGAAGGAAAGCGAATCCGCAAAAACAGTGGGAGCCCATACCCATATTGCCGGGCTCGAATGGATTTGGCTGCCCATCCCAAATGGGAATTATCCTCAAGGTGAAGTTCACGAACGAATGCTCGCCGCCATGCCAAAACTCTCTCAACTGCTGGACGAAGGCAAGTCTTTGCTCATTCACTGCTCGGCAGGCATCCATCGCACAGGCACCATTGCCTATGGGCTGCTTCGCTGGCGTGGCATGGAACGGGATGAAGCCATGCAAGTCATTCACCAGATTCGCCCTATAACTGCCGAAGGCATGATGGAAAAACGCAGGCGTTGGGGTGATGAAAACGCCCGAAACTCTCTTAAGAAGGAAAACATATGGGTACGTTCCGTCAAAGAATTCGCCAATCAATTGAAAACCCGACTCTCCAAACTGCGTTAGACAACAACACCGAACGCAGACTCAAAGGCAAAGCCCTTGCATTCGAATCCATCCCCGATTGGCGCGAGAGACGTCAGCGGGCACATCGTATCCGTGCGGATGTCATTGAACATCTGGATCAATACCTCGATCAATTCATCGCTAACGCCCAAGCTAACGGCGTCATCGTCCATCGTGCCCAAGATGCAACTGAAGCCATTGATATCGTTTTAAAAATCACCCAATCAATTACCAATCACCAATTACCATCTCCCCTCATCGCCAAATCCAAAAGCATGGTCAGCGAAGAGATCGAGTTAAATCATGCACTCGAAAAACACGGCATCAACGTCGTCGAAACCGACCTGGGTGAGTACATCGTGCAACTCCGCAAAGAGCGACCGAGTCATATTATTACACCGGCGGCGCATCTCAAGAAAGAACAGGTTGCGCAGCTCTTTCACGACAAGCTCGGCATTCCTTACACTGAAGATATTCCGGCACTCACCGCCACCGCTCGCAAAGTATTGCGCGAAGTTTTTCTCACCGCCGATATCGGCATTAGCGGAGTTAATTTTGGTGTGGCAGAAACAGGCGGCATTTGCATCGTCACCAACGAAGGCAATGGCCGCATGGTCACATCCATTCCGAAGACCCATATCGCGCTCATGGGCATGGAGCGTCTCGCGCCCAACCTTGATGATCTCGCGCTTTTGCTTTCCCTTCTTCCCCGCTCTGCCACCGGACAAAAACTCACGGTCTACACTCAACTGATTCACAAGCCCATGCCGGGGCAAACCCGTCACATCATCATTCTCGATAACGGACGCAGCAAACTCCGCAACTCGCCGCTAAAAGAATCGCTGTATTGCATTCGCTGTGGCGCCTGCCTCAATGCCTGCCCGGTCTTCCGCGAACTCAGCGGGCACGCCTACATCGGGCGCGACCTCGCCATTGCGCCGTATCCCGGTCCGATCGGAAGTGTCATTTCGCCGGGGCTATTCGGGGATAATTATTTTCAACTCGCGCAAGCCTCGTCGCTTTGCGGCGCATGCAAAGAAGCCTGCCCCGTAGATATTGATTTGCCGAAATTGTTGACGAGAGTAAGAGCGGGTGAAGTAGATGAAGAAAGAGGAATGAAGAAAGATGGAGGCGAAGCCTTAACTTGGACTACAAAACTTTTCCTCAAGACCTTCGCCCGCCTCGCGACTCAGCCGAAACTGTTTGCCCTCTCTCAAAGATTCGCTTCGCTGACAACGCATCTCCTCTCCCCCCGCTCACAGTGGATGCGTCTGCCCGCCTTCACGGGTTGGGGCTACAGCAAAGACTTGCCAAGATTCGTAAGCAAGACATTTCGAGATAAGTATAGGAAATTGGGGAATCGGGAATTGGAAATTGGTAAATTGGTAAATTCGTCCCAGCCCCAATCTACCAATCCACCAACCTACCAATCTACCGACCTACCGACTCCCGATTCCCGACTAGATCGTTTCACCACCGAACTCACCGCCCTCTCTGGCAACGTCCATCAAACCACGAATCCAACCCAATCCATCATCGAATATCTAATATCGAATAACGTCAAACACATCTATCTTCAACCGGACGTCCTCGATGAATCTCTCTTGCGCGATGCAGGCATCGACTTCACCCATGAACCCAACCCGACTCTCACCGTCGGCGTGACAAAGGCTTGGATGGGGCTGGCAGATACTGGGTCCGTTTTGGAGGCGGATGATGAGCTGCTTGGGTCGCTGCTTCCAGAAATCCATCTCACGGTGTTGGAATCCAAAAACATCCTGCCATCTCTGCCCGATGCAATGGACTTGGTGAAAGGCAAGAACGCTGTTTTCATTACGGGACCTTCGCGCACAGCCGATATCGAGATGACGTTGACCATTGGCGTGCATGGACCAAAGGAAATTCACGTTTTCGTTGACGATTCAAAACGCGGGTGATACAATCTCGCCCGCTTGCTTCGGCAAGCTCAGCACAAGTCCGCCCCCATCGTCTAGTGGCCCAGGACGAGGCCCTCTCAAGGCCTAAACCGGGATTCGAATTCCCGTGGGGGCACACTTACCAAGTGACAGTCACCTCCAAGGTGACTGTCACTTATTTAAGGAGACCCATGCAAACATCCACTTCCTCACGCGGCTTCATCATTGCGCTCACCGCTACCATCATTTGGTCAACTACCGGTCCGCTCATTAGCTATTTGAGCAAAACCTATTCGCTGCCCTCGCTCGTGCTCGCCTTCTGGCGTGACTTGTTCGTAGCCTTCGGCATGTTGGTCGGCTTGTTGATCTTCAGCCGCAAACTCTTTGCATTGGATCGCAAGCATTGGGGCTTCATGATCTTGTATGGATTCTCACTGGCGGTCTTCAACTCAATGTGGACGTTCTCGGTTCAATACAACGGGGCGGCTGTTGCTACAGTTCTAGCCTTTTCCTCGCCTGCAATGACTGCTGTGTTGAGTTACCTTGTCTTCAAAGAACGATTCAACGGCATCAAGATCATCTCCATCGCCTTGAGCTTTATCGGCACGATTCTGGTTGCAGGCGCCGCAGACCCCGCCGCGTGGAAGTTAAATCCGCTTGGCATCATCTTTGGCTTGTTGACCGGCTTGATGTTCGCCATCTACAACCTGCAAGGCAAAGCCGCTGGTGACCGAAACATCGATTCGTGGACAGCGCTCTTATACAGTTTTGCCTCTGCCACGTTCTTCTTATTCTTCTTCACCATCGCCAGCGACCTGTTCATCACCAAACAACCTGTATTCTCAGATTTGCTTTGGTTGGGTAATTCTCTACCTGGCTGGGGATTGCTCTTCTTCCTCGGCGTCGCTCCAACTTTGGGCGGCTTCGGTTTATACACGTTAAGCATCCGTTATCTCTCACCGACGGTTTCAAATTTGGTAGCAACATTGGAGCCAGTTTTCACAGCAGTTTGGTCTTATCTCTTCCTCAGCGAAGTGATGACCGGCATTCAGTTTGGTGGAAGTTTATTACTGCTATTAGGCGTTATCCTGCTGAGAACGGCTGATAGAAATTAGACCTCTGGCAAAAATCTATTGGGCTTATGCAAAACTAGACCATCTGCGTTTTGTGTAAGCCTAATTTTTATTCTGATACGGTTAAGTTACACAACACGGTGTTATTCGTCTCAAGGTCGGGTCCCCAAATGAATTGCGCAGATGAGTCCCATGAGATCTGGTCGTATCCATCTTTGGGGCTTACTTGTGATGCAGAATAGATCGAGGCGGGGTTCCATGACGAAGAATCAAAAGTGGGCAGCATCCAACCGGCGGGTTCTTCAAGCGAAGTAAAACCACAGGGCATGGTGCCAGCGACCGGGTTGTTTTCATTCTCACAGGCTTTATCCAATGGCGCTTCATGGATGATGATACAAACCCAATCTGCGTTGGTGACGGCGATCAGCTCGCCGGTTTGTGCATTGGTGAATTGTGCGATCAACCCGCCATCGCCCATTTGCTGGCGGTTCGAGCCGATATATTCCAAGCCAGTATCATTTTCTTTGAAATCTTTGGCGATAAAGTTCAAGGTCATGGGATAGGATGCAGTAAAGGTGAACGTCTCTGCATTGAATGAACGCTCGGTCGTGATCGGAACTGAATCTTCTTTCACGAGCTGGTCAGCCAGATAAAAAGCGAACCAATTATCTGCCCACACCTCAGCTTTGACCTGCACTTCAGCTGTTGAAGCATCTGCGGATTGCGATTGAGGTTGCTCTTGTTCGATCACTGGCTCCGGCTCAGACTGTGTTACAGCAGGTGCAGGCGGTTGACAGGCAGTAATTGCCAGAACAAAGATGAACGACAATAACCATTTGCGATTCATAACTCTTTTCCTTTTCGATACAAAGTTTCGCTCTGGTGAGGGCATAAACCTCACCAGAGCGGAGAAACATATTTTGCTACGGTCTTCTGCCCGAAGGGACACACACCAACTGGCTGGAACTTTGCGGGGTTTGGCAAGAACCATTCACCGTGTTGTTATTTCGCCCAGTGAATGAACAGGCATCATTCAACTGTGAGGTGGAACAAGCATCAATGGCGGCTTGAGGCGGTTCATGGCGACCATTTCCGTTACGCCCATTGTTATCATTATTCCCCTGCCCGGCATCTGTGGATGTAGATGTATGCACCGTCGAATCGATCATCACCGTAGACTCATTGAAGAAGAAAACATTCTCTTGAAGTTTCGTCACATCGGTATTGCGGCGAATGATATCGGCAAGGCTGGTGTTTTCGATCTGATCAACCAGATTATTCGGCAAT
>JAFLCF010000153.1:0-3798 GCA_017303735.1 Anaerolineae bacterium | reverse complement strand
GCCCATGCTGGAGTTTGGCAAATGGTCTTCTGCCAAGCCGCCGATCCACAAGTCGATGTTATCGACACTGCCATAGGTGGAGGCGAGTTTTGCCTGCAATGCCGCGTCTGATGTGATCTGGTCAAAACTGGTGATGCGCTCCAAGCCGTATGCCTCGCGGACGGTATTGTAATCTGCCAAGCCATGGTCACGTCCGCGTTGGATGTTGAGTGAGGCGAGGTCGAAACCACCCTGCCCAGGCTCGCCAAAGAGGAAGTTACGGACATCATCCACCACGATGGGGTCGATCTCTTGGGCATTGTCGGAGGCGAGATATTTGAGGACGGGGTCAATGTCTGTGTCGCTGAGCACGACCGGGTTAAAGAAGGAGTCGCGCAGTTCCATCGCGTCAAATATTTCTTCACCGTCGTTATCCAAAAATTCAATATCGGCACCCAACATGCTGTGACCAAAGCGGAAAGCCGCCGTGGAAAATTCATTTGCAATGCCCGGATTCACATCCGCTTGATAGCCGCGATAATCGGGCATGGCACTCTCGCCGAGAAAGGCTGGTAGGAATTCGTCGTACGTGATCTTCTGCAATTCTGCGATCACGACCCGACGTGCAAATTGATACAACTCTTCATCCGTCCAATCGGGGTGACGTTGCGCGGCTTCTTCGGCAATGCGGTTGTGTTCACGGATGAACAAAATATGCAGGGACGATAATTCAGGGTTCTCATTGGCACGCACATCACCAGCGAGGAATAACTGAGCATCGTCCACGCGGTGAGCATCGTTGGCATTCTCCAAGCCTGCGGTGTTGAAGGGCATAAAATTATTCTCACTGACCTTCATCCGTCCACCTACGAATTCGCGCAATGCGGCGGCACGTTCCGCATCCACGCCGTAGATCTGTGAGCCATCGACGAAAGCCGTGATGGCATTAACCTGCTGGCGCGGATTATCCGCCGATGTTCCTGTTGCCGGGTCATATTGAGAACGCGAGAAAAAGATGGTCATCTCGCCTGTACTATTGGGGTCGAACCATGCATCGCCCGATGGGACGATTACAGGGTAGGACTCTTTCGGGTCGGCAGAGCCGGTCAGGTCGATGTCATGATCGAGGAACTGTCCCCAGGCATAGACAAATGCGGTGAAGTCACGATCATTGAACACATCTTCACCCGGGCTGGCTGAGAAGGTATTGCTAATCACCCGCGGGCTGGGTCGACTCTCACCAGCCGGGCTGCTGATGCCATCCGCATAATCCGCAGGCGAAAAGCGCAGCAGATTCTGATTCACACTTCCCCATTGCGGGTTTGTCTGATTATTCCCATTACCATCCAGCGGAACAATTTCAAAATTCATTCCGCCGTTATTGGCAGGAGGTTGAGGTGCCACATAGTTCACATCCCCCACTGAGGCATCCACCTGCGGCGGCAACACTGCCTGGCAGCCTGTTGCGATCACGCTTATCCCTACCAATAAAATTTTTGCTATTTGTTTCATGTCTATTCTCCTTTCGTCCTTTGATTTAAATTTCTATATGCATTGTATGGATGTAAACGAGATGTAATCAGTGCGTAAAATCATTGATATCTCTTTTGAGGCATGCAATGAATCACAAAGCCCCATGACGCGTGTCATGGGGCTTGATCGAATTGAATATATGGTTATGGCTGTGTGGTAGGAGTTGCCTGTCCATCGACAGGCGGCTGCTGTCCATTGTTGCCATTTGGTCCGCCTTGCGGTTTGCCAAGCGCCTGCTGAAGTTCTTCCACCGTCACGCCTAGAGTTTCAGCAACAGCTTCAAGGTCAGGTCGGCAGTTCGGGTCTTTGGGTGCGCCTTCTTCTGCAGTTGCACATTCGGCAGGTTTTGCAGCTTCAAACGCTTGCTGAAGTTCTTCTTCAGTAATGCCAAGGGTCTCCGCCGCTGCAGCGAAATCAGGTCCACCACGATGACCCAGCGCCGCATCGAGTTCTTCCACGGTCACACCCAAGGCGGTGGCAACAGCTTCCATATCTGGGCGGCAATCCACACCTTGCGAAGGCTGACCGTCCACACACTCAGCGGGTTTTGCATCTTGCAACGCCTGCTGAAGTTCTTCCACAGTCACACTCAAGGCTTCGGCAGCGGCGGTCAGGTCACGTTCGCCGCGTTTCCCGTTGTTGGGTCCGCCCTGCTGGGCAGGGGCATTGCTATTCAACGAAGCTTCCACACCCGGTGCGGATGGTTGCTGTTGGGCAGGCTGTTGTTCTTGCACGGCTGCCTGCTGATCTGAAGCCTGCGCCTCAGTTTGGGTCACTGCACCGCCGCACGCGCTTACCAGAACCGCGAACAATGCGACACAAGTTACGATTAAGATTTTTTTGTTTTTCATGTTAACTCCTTTTGTGAATTTTATAGGTACGACAAATGTCGTTCGATTGTTCAATTACTTTTTTTACTTCGTCATACGCACTCCTTATTTTGATCTTGACCCAATTGTATGGATATAAAGAGTTTGGGAGGAGTGCATGCAGGCATCCTTTTGCCCATAATGGCATGAGTTGAATCACAACAGCCCATGACAGTAGTCATGGGCTGTTGAAAAATCCAGCTATTTTTTAATTATCGATTAATTTCCCAGATAATACGCAACCCTTCGAGGGTGAGCCACGGCGCGATTATATCGATGACTTTGGTTTCGTGTGCAACGACTTCTGCCAGCCCGCCTGTTGCGACGACTTTCATATCGCCTCCCAACTCCGCCCTAAACCTGCTCACCATTCCCTCAACCATTGAGACATAGCCGAAGAGGAGTCCGGACTGCATGGCGTGGACGGTGTTGCGCCCGATGACAGAGGGCGGCACTTGCAAATCAATACGCGGAAGTTTGGCAGCGCGGGTATAAAGCGCTTCGGCAGCAAGATTGATGCCTGCTGTGATGGCGCCGCCAAGATATTCACCGTCTTTGGTAACAGCATTGAAGGTGGTGGCTGTGCCAAAATCCACGACACAGGCAGGACCTCCATAAAGCTTCATCACTGCCACCGCATCGCAGACGCGATCTGCGCCCACTGCTTTAGGGTCTTCATAGCGGATCTTGATGCCGGTCTTCACACCGGCATCCACCACGAGCGGTTCTTGTTTGAGATATTCGCGACAAGCCTGCACCACCCGCCCTGTCAACGGCGGGACGACCGACGCGACAGAAATGCCTTGGATGTCTTTGAGAGTCTTGTTCGCATTCTGTAGCAAGCCTAAAAATTGCAAACCGTATTCATCGGGCATGCGGTTATGGTCAGTGGCGAGACGCCAATGTGCGCCGAGCTTGTCGCCTTCGTATAAACCGAGTGTCAGGTTGGTATTGCCAATATCGATGGTGAGAAGCATATCAACTCTCTTTTGATAAAAGTTCTTGCGGAGATTTCAGCCAGAGAAACAGCCACAAGAATGCCAGTGGAAGCACATGTAGATATAACCTATCCAAGGAAGTGTTGATGTGAAACTTCAAGTCTAATGGTGTGAGCAGGTAGATGACAAAATACACTACCATTTGAAACAAGATCAAAGCACCAAACATCCACGTTGTGGGTACAGATTGGCGAGCTTTCCCAACAAAGATCACCAGGGAAATTATAAGTCCAATCAATGGCAAGGGAGCATTGCCCAGTTCCCACAACAGTGACCATCCCATTTGCAGGATAGTCAAGTAACGCTCCCATTCCAGCAATTTTGGGAAAGCGCCACCCGCTACAGACATCAGGTCATTAGACGGAGCAAGGAATATCTTGAATAAGACAAGAATGAATAATGGAAATGCCAGTCCTACC
>JAFLCF010000152.1 GCA_017303735.1 Anaerolineae bacterium | reverse complement strand
CAATCAATGAACAAGATACGCGCTTCAGAGGAGATTTAGAAATGGTTACTAATTTGAATGAGATACCACCTTTAGCCTGTGACCTGACAGCCATTCCCGCCGACGTGCGTGAAGAGCATGTCATCACCGCTCCCCAATTGTTCGCGCTGGCACAAGAAGTTCAGGAATTACCGGATGGATTTGCGATCCGCTTTGTGAATGAACCGGGCAGGTTTATGGCGATTGCCAGATTCATCGAGAACGAACGGCTATGCTGTCCCTTCTTCAAATTCGGACTGGAGGTTGAACCGAACAGCGGACCGCTTTGGCTGCGGCTGACAGGCGGTGAGGGAGTCAAAGAGATTTTGCAGACGACGCTGTTCGAAAGCATCGAGGATAAAACTGCGCTTAAGCAATTGATCCAAACGGGTGGAGACGCGCACCTTGACGAAGTCGTATCCCAGACACCGCTGCCATTATTGAGCGGCGTGCTTAAGCGAGCTTCGCCTGACCAGGCAGGAAACTGATGCTGGTATGAAAATCGATATTTACTACAGTTATGCCTGCCGCGAAAGTTATCTGGTCTATGCGTGGTTAAATGCAGTGAAGAAAAATGGGCAACCACTGGATATTACGTGGCGTGCCTTTGCGATTCAGATGGATGACCCCACTGAATATTGGAACCAACCGTGGTCTACAGCCAACTCAGAGTTGCGGGGCTTTATTTCCGCAGAAGCGGCTCGCCGTCAGAGCAGTGAGGCTTTCCTGCGCTTTCATGATGCACTGGAACATGCTGTGCATGAGCAGCTGCTTGAATTGGGCGACGAATCTACATTGATTGGTGCGGCGCAACAAGCCGGATTGGATGTGGATCGTTTCCGAGCAGACTGGCACATTCCACAAATGGCTCAAGAGATACACAATAGTCATAAGCATGCCGTTGAAAAATGGAAAGTTTTCGGCACACCAACGCTTGTGCTTGACAACAAGCACTCCATCCACCTTGAATTGATGGAAAAACCTGCAGAAGTGGATGCGCTTGAAACGTTTCAGGCGTTTGAAACCTTGGCATCACGATTGCCTTATAGTAGACAACTAAGGCTCACTAATTAGGTATTCCATACCAAAAAATGACCCTGCGAATAATGCAGGGTCATTTTTATAGGTTTTCTTCAGGACTTGTGTTTCAGTAGTCTCGCTGAATTTCCCATGATGCCGATATCGGGTAGGGACTGCGCGGCGGCAGCGAGGACAGGTGGCAGGAAGCCAAACGCGGCAAGAGTCAGCCCGATGACGTTATAGGTAGTCGTAAACAAAAGGTTTGTTTTTACGACACGCATGGTACGCTGCGCGATCTTCAACACATCCGGCACCAAATTCCAATCTTCACGCATGAGGGCGATGTGCGCCGCTTCAATGGCGACGTCCGTGCCTGCAGCGCCCATTGCAATGCCTATATCCGCCTGAGCCAGCGCGGGCGCGTCGTTCACACCGTCGCCGACCATCACAACCACATGTCCCTTCGCCTGATATTCCTTCACGATGTCAATCTTGTTTTCGGGCAGAAGGTTGGCGCGGTAGGAAACGCCTAACTTCTTTGCGAGCGCAGATGCAGTTTTTTCATTGTCACCTGTAAGCAACTCGATATGACGGATGCCCAACGAACGAGCTTCCTTCAATGCGGCAGGAACTTCACTGCGCAAAGTATCTGTGGCGGCAAACACACCTACAAGTTCGTTGTCCCTTTCCATGAAGAGCAGTGTTTTGCCTTGAGCTTCAAGTTCGCTGGCAACGGATAATGATTCTGCGGAAGGAATCAAGCGGCGATTACCCACGGCAACACGGCGCGAGTCAATCACGGCGCGCACACCATGCCCAGGCACGGATTCAAAGTCCTGCGGTTCGACCAGGGCGATATTTTCGCTGCGGGCAAGGGTACGCACGGCTTCTGCCAATGGATGCTCGGAATAACGTTCAACGGATGCGGCAAGGGAGAGGATTTCAGTTCGAGAAAGTCCATTCAAAGGAACGACATCAGTCACTTGTGGTTGACCTAGAGTGAGTGTGCCTGTTTTATCCACCAACAACACATCGGCGCGCGCGAGCAATTCAAGATACTTGCCGCCCTTGATGAGCAGTCCGCGTTTGGCGCTTGCACCTACTGAGGCGAGCATGGCAACAGGAGTTGCCAGCGCAAAGGAACACGAACAAGCGACTAATAATACGGCGGCGGTTGACAAAGGATTACGTGTGAACAGAAACGTCAGTGCGGCAATGACTGCAACAACGGGGAGATACCAGGCGCTGAATTTATCGGCGAGTTGCTGAACATCGGCGCGATGCGCTTCGGCTTCCTCCACCATTTTGACCACGCGCCCAAAGGTTGTGTCAGATCCGATACGCTCGGCGCGGATTCGCAGACTGCCTAATTTGGCAATCGTTGCCGCATAGACATGGGTTCCATTCGCCGCTTCGATGGGCATGGATTCGCCTGTGATCGCAGATTGGTCAATGGTTGCCTGTCCGCTGACCACTTCGCCGTCTACGGCAATCTTTTCACCAGGACGCACGATAATGGTCTCACCAACTTTAACCTCGCTAACGGGGATTTCCACTTCCGCTCCATCGCGCTCCACGCGGGCGGTTTGCGGGGTGAGGGCTGTGAGTTCCTTCACGGCGCGGCGGGCGCTTTCGGTGGTGAAGTTTTCCACGTAATCACCAATGCGCATGAACACTACGACCAATGCCGCCGTGACCCATTGACCGACAACCAACGCAGCGATGACGCCGAGGGTCATCAAGGTGTGAGAGATGATCTGACGTTTGAGTGTGGCGCGGATGACATTCATAAAGACAGGATAGCCGCCTGCAATCACAAGTACCAGACCAAGCAGGAAGGGGACGCGTTCATTCAGGAAGTCGAATAATCCCAGGACTTCACCAAAGATGACCACGCTGAGAATGATCGTGAACACGCCGACCAGCATGACAGTTAATCGGCGGTTGAAATCGCCCATTGAAACGGGATCAGCTTTCGGGGCGTCTGAAGCGGGCACGTCATATCCTGCACCCTGAACAGCGGAGCGGATCGTGGGGATATCCACTTGGGCAGGATCGAGTTTTACGACTGCCTTTTCCGTGCCGAGAAAAACATTCACAGATTGCACACCAGGCAGTTTCTCAATGGCATGTTGGACGTGCTGGGTGCATTCGGCGCAGTCCATGCCTGAGATGGGGATTTCGAGAGTTTGTGTGTTAGCCATTTTTAGAAACCTTTATGTTGTAACGTGTGCATTCATAGACACCCCGCGCGACATCAGCGAGCAACGACTCGGCAAGCGCAATCAGTTCTCCTACACGGTCATCGCTCAAATGGTAGGTGACATATCGTCCCTGCTGTTCAGCCGTAACCAATCCACAATCACGCAAACAACCCAGGTGATTTGAAACATTAGGCTGAGAGAGACTGGTAGCCTCGACGATTTCGCTTACGGTTAATGGTCCATTGCGCAACGCATCCAGGATTCCCAAGCGCGAGGGGTCCGCAAAACCGCGAAACAGTTTGGCTTGCAGGTCAATGCTGGAGGTGGTGGAAGTGATTAGCATGGTTCCTCATATCATCATATCAGTATGTAATGATATTTTACCCATTCAGGATGAATTGTCAAGGCAAAAAACTTCATAATCGCTTGGTTTGTCATCTTGACGAAATCCGAGTAACGACGTAAAATCTCCGATAGTTGAGCAACCATTCAACTATCGGAGATACCTATGACGACCCTATTGAAAATCTTCCTTCCCATTTACTTCCTCTTGTTCTTCGGACTCGCCATGTTCTGGCGCTCTTACATTGCCTGGAAGCGAACAGGCATCAACCCTTATAAACTGGGAAATGGCGATACGGTTCATGATTTTGTTGGCAAACTATTTCGTCTGACCCTGATTGTCACCGCTTTGATCGTGTTTGTGTTCTCATTCCTTGAAGGCTTTTATCGCTGGCTGTCCCCCATCACATGGATGAATTCCTCCATGCTGATGATTTTCGGGATCGTATTGCTTGTACTGGCTTTGATCTGGGTGTTGGTTGCCCAACTCCAAATGGGCGACTCGTGGCGCATCGGCATCGATGAAAAAAGTAAATCCGCCCTCGTTCAGCATGGATTGTTTGGCGTTTCGCGCAACCCAATCTTTCTCGGCATGATGGTCATGCTCGTTGGGCTGTTGCTTACCATCCCAACCGCCGCCACGCTAGCGGTGACCCTGCTGGGCAATGTGTTGATTCACATCCAAGTTCGACTGGAAGAACCCTTCCTGATCGAAAAGTATGGCGAGATGTATCGTGATTATCAAAAGCGTGTCCGCCGTTGGGTTTAACTTATGCCAAAAAAGAACATCAGCCCCGAAATCGCATCCGATCTCGCCAACCTGTTCGACGCGTTGAGCGACCCGACGCGCATTCTCATCATCAGCCTTTTGCTTGATGGGGAAGTCGGTGTCGGCGACCTGGTGGAGCGTCTGGGGTTGACCAAGTCTGCCGTCTCACACCAGTTGCGCGGACTGCGTGACAAGCGTCTCATCCGCACCCGTAAACAGGGGCGTAACGTCTTTGTTTGCCTCGATGACGATCATGTGATCGAACTATTCAAACGCGGTCTCGACCACGTCCTGCATGGTTAATATGAAGAACACTGTTCAACGAGCTTTTTTAACACTCCTGCTCCTCCTGATCCTGATCGGGATGGCAGGGCATTGGGTGAATACGGCCAAAGTCACGGCTCACGCTTCCAGTGAGTCTGTCTGCGTCATTCATGCAGGGATCGTTCTGCCAGAACAATCCAAACCATCACAAAACGAACCCAATGTTTCCCTTCTGCCGACGCCAGATCAGACGATCCCCTGGTGTTTGCGCGAAAATATTTCCCACCCGCCAACAATGTAGTTTCGACCTTTCTGCCTGTTGCCCTGCCTATTCAAGGCGAGGGCTATTAACCATTTCCCGTACCTGATATTTGATAAGGACATGTCTCATGGAAAAAACAATCGAATTGGAAATACCCCTGCTTTTGCCTGATGTGAAGGATGAGCAGGATGAATGCCTGAACCGTCTCGAAGGCTCGTTGCAGAATCAAAAAGGAATTCTCCGCGCCCATCTCGAACGCGACAAATCGCCCGTTGACTTATGTCTGCACTATGACCCAAACTTGCTCAGTCTCGAACAGGTGAAGCGATTAGCGCAACGGGCAGGAGCGGGAATTGCCAACCGCTATCACCATCTATCCACGCCTATCGAAGGCATGGACTGTTCAGACTGTGTAACGGTCATCGAACACAGTATTGGACGTATGGAGGGTGTGCTGGCAGTAAACGTGAATTACGCCGCGCAAAATTTGCGTGTGGAATATGACAAACAAAAGATCGACCGTCCCGCAATCGAAAAACGAGTCCGCTCGCTGGGATATGAGATCCCTGTGGAAGGATTACGCAGTTGGTATAAGGAAAACCGTGAAATCGTATTCAGCCTCACAGCGGGATTGCTCCTTTTAATTGGCTGGCTGGGTGAAACCTTTTTCGGTCTGCCCGTGCTTGCCGCAACTACGTTGTACATCACCGCATACATCTTCGGTGGTTGGGATATTTCACAACACGCCTGGCACGCCATCAAAGAGAAACATTTCGATACCGACCTGCTGATGGTCATGGCGGCGCTCGGCGCGGCGGCGCTCGGTGAATTTGCCGAAGGCGCATTGCTTTTGTTCCTGTTCAGCCTCGGACATGCGCTCGAAGAACGCGCCCTGGATCGTGCTCGCGCTGCAGTCCGTGCGCTGGCGGACCTTGCGCCAAAAACCGCCCTCGTAAAACGTGACGGCAAAGAACAGGAACTCTCTGTTGAGTCATTGCAACTCGAAGATATTGTCATCGTCCGCCCTGGCGTGCGCATCCCTGTGGATGGAATCATCCTCAACGGAAATTCGGGCGTTGACCAATCTTCTGTCACAGGTGAATCCCTTCCCGTGGATAAAGCCTCTGGTGATCAGGTTTTTGCGAGTACGGTCAACGGGGAAGGCGCGTTGGAAGTGAAGGTCTCGCGTCTTGCCAAAGACTCTACGCTCTCGCGCGTGATGAAAATGGTGGAAGAAGCCCAGGCTCAGAAATCGCCCACACAGCAAACGGTTGAAAGATTCGAGCGTGTCTTTGTTCCAGCCGTTTTAATTCTCACCACGCTGATCATCATCGTGCCACCCTTGTTCGGTTTCCCCTTCCGTGAATCATTCCTGCGTGCAATGACTCTCCTCGTTGCCGCCTCGCCTTGCGCCCTCGCGTTAGGCACGCCCGCCACCATTCTCGCGGGTGTGGCTCAAGCCGCGCGCAATGGTGTGCTGGTGAAGGGCGGAGCGCATCTCGAAAATCTTGGTCGCCTTAAAGCCATCGCCTTCGACAAAACGGGTACGGTGACTCACGGTCAGCCTGAGGTAACGGATATCGTGGCGATTCAGGAATCGGGGCGGAAGGAAGCGGATGTATTGGCAATCGCGGCGGGAGCGGAATCACGTTCCGCACATCCGCTTGCTCAGGCTGTTGTACGCGCGGCTCAGACTCAGGGAGTGCCTGCTTCCGTTATGGACGAAGTCGAGTCGCTGACGGGACGCGGCTTGCGCGCCGTCTCGAACGGCAAAACGATCTGGATCGGCAATCGCAAATTGATGGATGAAGCGATGGTGACGCTCTCCGCCGAAGCGCTTCAAAAGGCTGATGCATTCCAGCAGACGGGCAAGACCCTGATGTGGATCGCCGAAGATAAAACTGTCATCGGTATCATTGCCCTTGCCGACACTTTGCGCCGCGAAGCCGCGCCGACCATGAAAGCCCTTAAGCAAGCAGGCGTGGCTCACACCATCATGCTGACGGGCGACAACACGCGCTCTGCCTCTGCGATTGCTCACGAAATTGGTCTCACTGAATATCGCGCCGATCTCATGCCTGAAGACAAACTTACTGTCATCCGTGATCTCGTGAAGGAATATGGTTATGTCGCGATGATCGGTGATGGCGTGAACGACGCGCCTGCGTTGGCGAATGCAACCGTCGGCATTGCGATGGGCGGCGCAGGGACAGATGTTGCGCTCGAAACCGCCGATGTCGCTTTGATGGGCGACGACCTTTCCAAACTTCCATTTGCGGTTGGGCTGGGGCGCGCCACTCGAAACATTATCGTGCAGAACCTGTTCATCTCGCTCGGCGTGATAGCTCTGTTGATCATTACGTCATTGACAGGCATCGTTAGCATCGGCATTGCCATTATCTTCCACGAAGGCAGTACGTTGGTGGTCGTGGCAAATGCACTCAGGCTGTTGGGATATAAATCTGCATGAAATGGCATTGGAGCCTGCTGACCGCGGGATTCGTTTTGTATGCCCTTGTTTTCATCCTTGGGATCCTGCCACATTCCATTGATGTTGCAGTCACAATTTTGTCTGGAGTCAGCATGGCTTCTGTTGCGATATTTGGATTTGACGCCATCCATGTGGACAGGCGTCTCGCGGTCCTGATGCTCATCCTGGGTTTGGTCATGCTCAGTGTGGGAATATTACTGGCGCGACAGGGTCATGTATATCTATTGCTCCTCTTGTCTGTGCCAGCCCTTGGGCTTGGGGTATTTGGCGCGCGAAATTTAATGGATAAAAGAGAGAAACATGATTAAGAAGAATCAGTACTACCTGTTGTTTATCTTGACAGCAGTCATTGGTCTGACGGTCCTCATAGAGATTGTGTTTAGGAGACCCTATTCCTTTCACGGCACAGTGATCAACCCGCCGCTTCCCGTGACAGACTTTGCGCTTCAGACCGCAAACGATGAAACCTTCCGCTTGAGCGATGCGAAGGGAAAAATCGTATTGCTTTTCTTCGGGTATACAAGTTGTCCCGATGTCTGTCCAATTACGCTGGGGACTTTCAAACAGGTGCATGAACGTCTTGGCGACGATGCACAAAAGGTCGCCTTCGTGATGGTGACTGCCGATCCAGATCGTGACACACCTGAAAAGGTCTCGGAGTATGTTTCCCGGTTCAATCCTGAATTTGTTGGGTTAAGCGGAAGTCGCGCAGATCTTGAGGCGCTTTGGGACGAACTGGGAGTGTTTGTCGAAAAACAGGATACGGGCAGCGCCGCGGGATATCTTGTGAGTCACACTTCAAGTGTCTTCGTTCTTGACGGGAATGGAAGCGTCCTGATGACATTTCCATACGGCACAACCGCTATTGATATGGCAGATGATCTGACCCAATTCTTGAAACAATCTCAACAAGAATAAAATTCACAGGAGATGAAAATGAAAAAGACAAAATTGATTTCCGCGTTATTACTGACCGCCCTGATGGTCGCCGCGTGTGGCGGCGCATCGGGTGAATTGACCGTCAAGGACGCCTGGGCGCGCCCTGCCAGCGCGGGCGAAAACGGCGCGGCATATTTCGTTATCGAAAATGGATCCGCCGAGGACGACACCCTGCTGGGCGCCAGTTCGGAGATCGCCGCCGCCACCGAAGTTCACATGAGCATGATGATGGACGGCGGGGTGATGTCCATGCAGCCGCAAGAGTCGGTTCCAGCGCCTGCCAACAGCAAGGTTGAATTCAAGCCAGGCGGTCTGCATGTGATGTTTGTCAGCCTGACACAGGATTTGAAGGTTGGCGATACGATCACACTCACTTTGATCTTCAAAGAAGCAGGTTCCTTCATGGTGGAAGTGCCTGTGAAGGAACCTTAATCCGATTATTAATTGGGGCACGCCTGTCAGCAGTATAATTTACCTACCGATGACACCTTGGCTTGAGCGTATGAACCTGCACCGACGACTTTTTCTAACCTTAACCTTGACCCTGCTTTTGTTTGGGCTGGCGGCGCACTCTCTGTCCGTTGCATCCCTGTGTGGTTGTATGTCGGCACCTCAGGATAGCGCCGCAAATTTGGATCTCTGCCTGGTTTGCCAGTTACAAACAGGAATTCACACCTCGCCATCCCCTGAGTGCCCAAATGGGGATGGCGCACTCTATCTGAACAATCAGCCTGCTTTGAATTTGTTGGAACATACTGTTCCCATTTTACACCCCCCTATTGCATAAGCGTTCAATTGAACATGCCGCCAGACGATCTGGTGTTTTTCCGATATTAAGCCTGTTGGCGTATCGGAGTGTTTGACTTTTCAATTAGTTCTGGAGTCAGTATGAGGAAACAAAAAACGAAAAAATCACTGGTGCCACTTTACCTTACACTCAGCGGAGGTTTGCTCTTGATCGTTGCCGCGATTCTAATAGCGACCCAAAACGCATCAACCGCCCCAACACCGGTCACTTCCCACGAGGAAGAGACATACCCTGAAATTTCGCGCGTGTCGCTGGAGGATGCCAAAGCCGCATTGGACGCTGACACAGCCGTTATTGTGGACGTCCGTGCTGCGGAGGCGTATGCGGGTGGTCGCATCGCGGGCGCGATCAACATTCCGCTTGGCGAACTCGAAGCACGCCTTGGTGAACTTGACCCGAACCAATGGATCATCACCTACTGCACCTGACCCAGCGAAGAATCGAGCGCCCGTGCGGCGTCCATTTTGCTGGAAAACGGTTTTAGTAACGTGACCCCTCTGCTCGGCGGATTCAATGCCTGGGTGGACGCGGGTTATCCTGTTGAGCCGTAAGGTTTTTGAAATATGAAGGAGTCAATATGTTTGCACGTAGTAAATTCTTCCTGACGTTTGCTGTCGCCATATCACTCGTGCTTGGCGCGTGTCAGGGTTCGCCCAAGGTGGGGCAGGAAGTAAGCGTGGACGGCGGCAGTTACCGCGTTGTATCTGCCCAGGAATTACAGACCATGCTGGAAGATAAAGATTTCACGATGATCAATGTCCACATCCCGTGGCAGGGCGATATCGCTCAAACGGATTTGCGCCTGGCGTATGATCAGATCGAACAGAACCTGAACCAACTTCCGGCGGAGAAGGATGCGAAGATCGTTGTCTACTGCCTGACCTCCGGCATGGCGAAAAAAGCTGTGGCAAGTTTATTGAGTCAAGGGTACACCAATGTCTGGATGCTCGATGGTGGGACAACAGCCTGGGAGGAGTCCGGATTGATCATTAACAAATAGAAATTTTGTCCGGAATCGAAATGACCGGAAGAAATGATCCCCCGGTCATTTTGTAAAACTGGTCAATGAACGAACCCTATTTTTCCATCGCTTCCCGAAACGCTCGGAGGTAACTGCTCCTGATCGAAATGCTTCTCTCAAACGTCGAAATAGAAGATGGAAATATTTGAGGGGACATTAATACCCTGCCGGCGGTTTGCCGACCCAATCCTCTCCAAGTCGTATCTCAATATCCACTGTTGAAGCTGGATCAGACTGGATGATGATCTGCTGACTCCCTGCCCCAAAGAGTTCCGTCAAATACCGCAGGGCATATAACTTTGAAGAGTAAAGAATTATTTTCGTGGTGTTGGATGCACCAGTTAGCGGACCAAATTCCACCACTTGCATACCCTGGGTGGATAGAAAAGAGGCAGTGCTTTGCTCCAGTCCGGCAGTATAGGTGTTATTGATAATCCGGACCTTCGCCTGATCAGATTGCATCAGCGCCACTGGATCACCTTGCGCCAATGGACTGAGAGGCCCGCCGGGAACGAAGATCTCATCGCGTAGGATGCGAATAAGATCCGGGACAGGACGCAAAACA
>JAFLCF010000151.1 GCA_017303735.1 Anaerolineae bacterium | reverse complement strand
GCCGTGTGTCACGTTCCGTTCGCGAGTCACCCATCTTATTCTCAAGGCTATTACGACCGCGACAACGAGTTCTATCTCGCCTGGGATAAGATCAGCGAGTCAAAAGAACTTACGCAAAAATATCTCGACGAATGGGTGTACGGTGTGAAAGATCGCAACGCCTATTGGAAGAAACTCAGCGTGAAGACCCACAAACGCTTGAAGGTCAAAGCGCAGTATAGCGAGAAGATCAATTACGGCAAGTATTAAAAAGTAAACAGGTATATAAGTAAACAAGTGAACTCAATTCCACATTTTGATCTTGGCGGCAATGGCGAGCCGCTTCATTTTCTTCACGCCAACGGCTACCCGCCTGAATGTTATCAGCCATTGTTGAGGCATTTACAAACTCAATATCACGTCTTCGGGATGAAACTCCGCCCGTTATGGAATGGAGCTAGCAAAGAGGACCTACAAGATTGGCATCCGTATTCAGATGACTTACTGCGCTTCTTATCGGACCGGGAGACGGGTCCAGTTATCGGAGTTGGTCATTCCATCGGAGGGATCGTCACCCTGCGCGCGGCAATGCGTGAACCGCAGAAATTCCGCGCACTCGTCTTGCTCGACCCTGTGCTCTTCGTCCCAGGCACCATGAATGCATGGAATTTTGCCCGCACGATCGGAATTGGTGAAAAAGTTCATCCGCTGATCCAAACAGCAAAGCGGCGTAGGCGTGAGTTTAAAGACTTGGAAACTGTCTTTCGTAGTTATCGCACAAAACCAGTCTTTCGTTATATGAGCGATGAAAGTCTGAAGCAATATGTTGAAGGGATCACCAAACCCAAAACAGATGGCGGCTTCGAGCTCGCTTACACACCTGAATGGGAAGTTCACATCTACAAAACCGGCATGCGCGATTACGACCTCTGGCGCGGGCTCGCAAGTTTCAATGTGCCTACACTGATCATCCGCGGTGATGAAACGGACACCTTTCTGCCAAACGCAGAAAAACTTGTAAAAAAGAAGAACCCGAAAATTCAGATTTACACCATGCAAAAAGCCACTCACATTTTGCCGCTCGAATATCCAAAGGAAGTGGCTAAAATCATAACGAACTTTCTTGACGACGGACGATAGACCACAGACCATGGACGATCAATATCCATGGTCAATCGTCAATGGTCCATCGTCTACTTAGGAGAACAACATGCCCGAACTCAAATATTCCTCCGCTGAGTTAATGATCATCAATGCCGCGCGTTTATTGCGTGATGGCGATGTGGTCTTCGTCGGTGTAGGTCAACCGAATCTTGCTTGTAATCTCGCCAAGCGCACTCACGCCCCAAACCTTGTGATGATCTATGAAGCCGGTGTGATTGGCGCGGAACCCGAACGCCTGCCCCTCTCCATCGGTGACCCAACCTTGGTCAGCGGTGCTCTATCTGTAGTCAGTATGTACGATATTTTTGCAAATTATCTTCAGCGTGGCAATGTGGATGTTGGCTTCATGGGCGGCGCACAGATCGATAAATATGGAAATATCAACGCCACAACAATTGGTGACTATGCGCATCCAAAAGTCCGCTTGCCGGGTTCGGGGGGTTCACAAGAAATCGCAGCGTGGGCAAATCGCTGTTACATCATGACTCCCCACCAGAAGAGACGCTTCCCCGAAAAAGTGGAGTTCATGACCTCAGCTGGTTTTATGGATGGCAAAGGCGCACGCGAAGCTCGTGGCATGCGTGGTGGCGGGATGTTGGCTGTGGTCACCGATATTGGAATTCTGGAGCCAGATGATTCAGGTGAGATGATGCTCACGGCGCTGCACACAGGCAGAACGGCGGAAGAAGCGAAAGCCAATACAGGCTGGAATCTCAAAGTGGCATCCACACTCAAGACGACAGAACAAGTCACGAAAAAAGAATTGAGAATCCTGCGTGAAGAATTAGACCCCACCGGAATTTATTTGAAAAGCGCCGGATAATTTCTCTCAGCCAAAGGAGATGAATTTATGAAGCAAGATAATTTCAAATCATGGATCGCCGTATTGACCGCCATTGTGACAGTGCTTGGCGCTTCAGCAGCATGCCTTGCATCGGTAGCTGTTTCAACAGCTGGTGATCAGGACTTTGCAGGGTTGGATGCGTCTATTCGGGCGCAAAAGGCAGAGATCATCAATTATGTGATTGCCTATCAAAATTACCGTGCCTACACAGATTACCTGCGTTACGATGAGATGGGCTATCTCATGTACGACCCCGAAGCAGATGCCGAAACGGATGCACGCAATTATGCAATCCAACAGGAAGTGTGGGGCGTGTCGAGCGGGCTTCTATCCAGCTTTGTCAAAGCGCGTTACATCGACCCGGATGGTTCCTACGATATTGAACGTGAATTACAAGAAGCCTTTGCAGATGATGCGCAGACTTCAGATTTGAATTCGCAACCTTATTTCGAGAAATCGGATGCAGAGCGTTCCCGCTCCGCCTTCCTGACCGCAGACATGATCGTATTCGCGGTATCGTTCTGGTTCTTAACTCTGGCGCAAGCCACTGAAAAAAATATCAAGTATGTATGGGCAGCCTTGGGGGTTCTCTTTGCCATTGGCGGCGTTTTGGGAATTCTTTATGGGAGATTTATTCTATGAGCGACGAAACCAACAACAAAAAATTTGACAATTTCGTCACGATCTTAATCGCCTCTGTCGCCATTTGGGTTGCCATTACTGCCTTTTTTCAGAACTACGCTGCCAACATTTCTGACCAGGCACGGCGGCGCGCACAACAATACGCGATTGAATCGACAAAAAAAGAGATCAATGGGGTTGTGCAATTCAGCTATGACTGGCAGGCGGCGTATCAGGTCTGGCAGGAATTGAGCTGGCAGATCACTGCCGCAGAACAGAGCGGAGATACAAAAGCGGCGGAACGATACCGCGCTTTGCAAGAAACGATCATTCCATTAAGCAAAATGCTGGGTCCGCAATATTTCGACCCCGAAGTAGGCTATCCAGATACCTATAAGTATGAAGCCGAATCGTATCTCGTTGAGTCAACCCGGCTTTCAGAAACCTACCTTGCAGAATCGGAGCTGGGGAATTTTACAGACAACACAGCGGATGCGCTTATCGTTCAGATCACCCTGCTGACCGTAGCCCTTTCCTTATACGGTCTCTCACTGGCATTGAGCGGACGGGTGCGCTGGTTATTCGTCATTGTCGGGTCGGGCATCGTGGCATTCTGCGTGTTATGGCTAAGCTGGTCTCTGATCGAGATCATCGGTCGCCCGGAGGTTAATCCGACATCAATCAATGCGTATGCAGAAGGTATTGGTTTAAGTTATCAAGGGCGGTACGAAGAAGCCATTGAAAAATACGATCAGGCAATCGCAGAAAATCAATACTACGCCAAGGCGTATTATGAGCGCGGGTATGCTTACCTGTCTCTGAATGACTACCCCACTGCTATTTCTCAAATGGAAGAAGCCCGTAACCGAGGCTTGGAGGATATCAACACCAACTGGAACCTAGGCTGGACGTATTATTTGGATGGTCAATACGACAAGGCGATTGAAACCAACGAACGCATTCTCGCATCCAACCCCCAAGTACTGGGCATGCGCATGAATCAAGCTCTGTCATACCTTGCCATGGGCGACCTCAACAATTCACAGGTTCAGTACGACCTCTTATATCAAGAAGCACAAAAACAAGTGAATGATGCCCACCAGCGCGGCTCAGAGCCCTCTGCCTCGTTGTGGTATTACATGGACGCTGGTGCATTGGATCTGCAAAACCTGATCGACCAGCTTGATAACGACCCAAAATCATGGACACAAGCTCCATCCATTGAACGGATCCAGGGCGACCATGATGCCATTCGTGAGTTTGCCTACTCCCAAATGAAGCGCATGAAAGAGACCACCATTGCGCTTGAATACACCGGTCAATTACCTGCAAATCAGCTTGTTTCGCAAGTTAGTAATGTGACGATCGGCAAAGTCACTGGCACAGATGCTGAAGGGTTTATCACCGGTTTTGAACCGTCCGTTAATGATGTCATCCCGTATGGTGAAAAATCCTTCAGTGTGGAATTTACCTACTCAGGCGAGCCAACCAGTAATCTGATATGGCGTGTGTATGTCAATGGATATGAAGATGCCGCCATGAGAGCCGTTTCCAATGAAGATCTAAGTTTGGGCGATACATGGTATCGTTCATTTGGGTTTGAATACACCAATGTATTCATCCTCTCGCCGGGTGAATACGTGGTAGAACTCTATGCAGATAATGTGTTGATCCTGCGTAAGTTTTTCTACGTCCAATAAAGGTATACATCCGGCTGACTGCCATCTACTTTTTATGACCTCACGACTTCGATATCTTATCTTTGACCTCGGCGGGACGTTGATGCACACGCGATCCGAATCTCCTGCCATTGAGCTGCAGGCTGATGAGGCGCTGAGCACATCCCTTCGCCAACATGGCATTGAACTGAGCGCCGAGGTCTTTCGCGCGCGCCTGCAAGAATATTACCAACAACGCGACAAGGATTATTACGAAACCACCTATCACCTGGTCTTGCGTGAACTGCTCAAAGAGTTAGGTCATGCTGAAGTGGCAGAATCCGTTCTCAGGTCCGCATTGGATGCGCTGTACTCGGTCACCCAAAGTAACTGGCAAATTGAAACCGATACCATCGAAACCCTTGAAGTGTTGAAGTCCGAAGAATATCGGCTTGGCATCTTTTCCAATGCGGGCGATAACAAGGATGTGCAAGACCTAATTGAGTCGTTCGGTATTCAAAAATATTTTGATTTTGTGCTTACCTCGGCTGCCTGTTTTTATCGAAAGCCGCATCCGCGTGCCTTCGAGATCGCCCTGGCTCAATGGAATGCCCCGCCCAACGAAGCTGCCATGATCGGCGATAGCCTTGAAGCGGATATAGTAGGCGCGAAAAATTTAAACATCACTTCGATCTGGATCACGCGCCGTGCGAAATTCAAAGATGAGGATATGCGCCGCATCCAACCGGACTTCAGCCTGCGCAAACTCTCTGAGCTGCCAGCCACCCTCGACCGCATCTCTATTTCGCGCATGTAACTATCGGGTACAATATTTTTAAAGAAATCCCTATAGCCTAATAAAGGAATGTTCACCAAATGCTTGAAATAAAGTCTACAACTCAAAATGCCCGCGTGCCAGTTACCATTGTTCACATTGCCGGAGATATCGACTCATCTACGTATTCACTGTTTCAAACCCATGTAGATGAACAGGTCGCACAGGGAGCGCGCTATATATTGCTGGATTTCCGCGAAGTTAAACGAATCAGCAGTGCCGGGTTGAGAGTGATTCACAATCTATTCAACAAATTACGCGACCTGCATAAAGATGTCAACGATGACGAATTGCGCAAGAAAATGAGTACTGGCGAATATAAATCTCCATACTTAAAGTTGACCAATCTCGCGCCGCATATCGCTGACGTATTTCAACTCGGTGGGTTCGATATTTACATCGCGATCATAGATGATGAAACCGAAGCTCTACAATCATTTTGATCCATTTCTTTTCTTGATCATCATCAAAAGGACGCGTACTGCGTCCTTTTTTACCGGCAAATTTCAATAATGCTATAATCTCAAACATGCCCGATCTTTTCGACCATGCCATGCAGGAACGAATGAAAACCGAAGCGCCGCTCGCCGCGCGTATGCGTCCGCGCACGTTGGAGGAATACATTGGGCAGGAACATATCGTTGGCGAAGGCAAACTGCTGCAACGAGCGATCAAGGCAGATAAGCTTTTCTCGTCCATTATCTTGTGGGGTCCGCCCGGGACTGGCAAGACCACTCTGGCACAGGTCATTGCAAATAGCACCAAGAGCCATTTTGTGACTATTTCAGCCATTTTGGCTGGGAAAGCAGACTTGCGTGTGGTGATCGATGAAGCGCTTGAACGGCGCCGCCTGCATAATGAGCGCACCATCCTCTTTGTCGATGAAGTCCATCGCTGGAATAAAGCGCAACAAGATGCCCTGCTCCCGCATGTAGAAAACGGCACATTCACGCTTATTGGTGCAACCACTGAGAATCCATATTTTGAAGTTATCAAAGCGTTGATCTCGCGCTCGCGCGTCTTTCAACTGCGCAACCTGAACCAAACCGAAACCGGTACCCTGCTCGACCGCGCCCTCAGCGACAAAGAACGCGGCTATGGCGATAAAAAAATAAAGTTCGATGATGATGCCCGGAATCATCTCATTGAAGTGGCTTCGGGTGATGCCCGCAACGCACTCAACGCGCTGGAGCTGGCAGTTGAATCCACTTCTCCGGATAAAGATGGCGTGATCCACATCACACTGGATGTGGCACAAGAATCGATTCAACGCCGCGCAGTGCTATATGACAAAGACGGTGACGCGCATTACGATACCATCTCCGCCTTTATCAAGTCTGTGCGTGGCTCGGACCCCGATGCCGCCTTATACTGGCTTGCCAAGATGATCTACGCCGGAGAAGACCCCAAGTTCATCATCCGCCGCCTCATTATTTTGGCAGGCGAAGATATCGGCTTGGCAGACCCGATGGGGTTGGTGGTTGCATCTTCTGCCATGCAAGCCTTTGAATTTATCGGCTTACCCGAAGGGATCTATCCCATCGTGGAAGCGACGCTTTATCTTTCTACAGCTCCCAAATCCAATTCGGCGGGGGCATATTTCAAGGCGATGAAGAAAATCGAAGAAGAGGGACAGGTCTCTGTGCCACGTCATCTCATGGATGGGAACCGTGATGCAGCCGCCATGGGACATGGCAAAGATTATGTCTACCCGCACGACCAGGAAGGTCACTTCACACCGCAACAATATCTCCCCAAGCGTTTGCTGGGAACCTATTTTTATACACCCTCACAAGAAGGCTATGAATCACAAGTCACTGCCCGGTTGGAGATGTGGCGCGAAGCACAGCGTAAAGCTTTGGGCATTACTGAAGTTAAACATATCCCTGATATGAGTGAAGAACAGATAATCGAGATGAAGCGGAAGATTAAGTAGTATGGATGAAATTCGCCCATGGCTTTTCATTGGAAAATATCGCGACACCCTAGATACCTATACTCTCGAAGCCCGGTCAATAAAGGCAATGCTGCAACTTGCTGAAAGAGTAGAACAAGAAGGCATAGTTTCTCTTTATTTGCCTGTGGAAGATCTGGCTCCAGTACGAATTGAGCATATCAAGAAAAGTGTGGAGTTCATTAAGGAACACTACGGCAAACAGCATCGTATTCTGATCTCTTGCGGCGCAGGGATTAACCGCTCGACAGCATTTTGCCTGATCGCACTTAAAGAAATAGAAGGATTGGGGTTAATGGATGCTTATAAAGAAATAAAACGATGCCATACAGATGCATTTCCGCATGAACCCATATGGGCTTCCCTTTGCAATTACTATGGTGAGAAGATCCAATATTTGGATGTCATTCGATTAAACACCTACAAATAACTTAAGGAAAAAAATATAATGCCTCTATTACTTCTTATCCGTCATGGTGAAAACGAATATGTTAAAACTGGGAAAATGGCAGGACGACTTCCCGGCGTGCATTTAAATGAAAAGGGACAGAAACAGGCTCAGGCGTTGGGCGAGGCGCTGCGCGAGGTGCCGATCAAAGCCATTTATGTGAGTCCGCTGGAGAGGGCGATGGAAACTGCCGCGCCGATCGCTGAGTCGCACAAGTTGAGCATTCAACAAGAACCTGAATTGATGGATACACTTGTTGGCAAGTGGCAGGGTAAGTCGCTGGCGGTTTTGCGGCTGACCAAGGCGTGGAAGGTGGTGCAGAGTGCGCCATCGCGATTTCGTTTTCCAGAAGGTGAAACATTTTTAGAGTGTCAGATGCGCATTGTCAATGTGTTGGAGCGCATCATTCAAAAACATAATAAGCCGCAGGATATTGTGGCAGTGGTGTATCATGCTGACCCGATCAAGCTGGCAGTGGCGCATTTCCTGGGCATGCCGCTCGATCATTTTCAACGACTGGGTTGTGATACCGGTTCGTTGACGGCGATCCACGCGAGCGAAACCGGGGCACATCTCATCAAATTGAATCAACGCCCGCCATTCGACTTTTTGCCAAAGAAAAAATAGTTTCGATAAAAAAGATGGGCGACTGCGTCGCCCATCTTTTTACTTCCACAATTTCGCCAACTCGTTCAGCGACTTGTAATATGGCTCAATGCTTGGGATGAAGTGCGCTTCGTTCTTTGCATGTGGACCAACACCAGATTGTCCCCACACCACGGCTTGACCACCCGGTGCAAACCTGGCACTGGTGCCGGGCAGTTTCTTGCCGATGCGTGGCTCAGGCTCACCCGCATTTTTCACGGCTTCGATGAGAGCTTTCAACGCCGGATTATTCGGGTCGCAGGCTACACCGTTTTCCATCACAGAGAATTTAGCTTCCAAACCATTTTCAGCACAATAGGCTTCAACCGCAGACCGCAGACCGATGACATCATCTTGCGGGATGGGGCGAATCTCTACGCCTAAAATGCCTTCTGCCGCAGTGACGTTATACACGCCAGGCGTACCTACACTAATGAATGGGAATTTAGCTTGAGACTGCCAGCCATCGGCGGCTTTGAGCGTGAGATGTTTGGCAAACAGTTCGTTCAAAGCAATTCGAGCAGCGATCAGTTTATCGCTCAAATCACCAGAGCCTGCTACACCACTATGCGCCTTTGCTCCACGGGCAATCACATCAAAGCGCATCACACCGCGATTTTCGATGCAGATCTCGCCAAAGAGTTCATTGCCTTTTTCGCCAGTGCGCTCGCCTGCAATGAATAATGAAGGAGTAAATGGACGTCCATATTGTTCACTCAAGGCAGTTAGGACATGAGGTGTACCCCATGCTTCGGATTCGCCATTCTCTTCGTTACCGACCAACAGCAGTTGAATATTCGGATAGGGAGCGCCAGCCTTCATGGTGTCTTTCATCCACACCAAATAAGTGGCAACGACGGTCTTCATATCGGCAGCGCCGCGACCGTGGAGATAATCGCCTTCGATGCGCGGTTTGAACTGCGAGTCATCAGGCTCGGGTTCGACCACGTCAAAGTGACCAGTGAGTAAGATCGGAGATTGGGGATTGGTACTTGGTGATTGAGGGAAGGTGGCATAGATTGCAGGATATTTGCCATCAAAGTACTTCACTTCTAAGCCAGCGTTACGAAGGTAATCATCGATCAATGAACCGGCGCGGTGGACCTCGTCGAGGCGTTCATCGGGGCAGGCAGTGACAGATGGGATGCGAATGAGTTGTTGGGCAAGGTCGAGGATTTCAGCAGTCTTATTTGGGTAAGAGAGTTCAACCACAGCCTGCGAACGGGCGCGGTATTGAATGGGCGCATTGGGAATTTGACGCGCGTCTTCGCGTCCGCGTTGGACGTATTCGGCAATTTTGGAGGCATCTGAGCCAAGGGTGTTGTAATCGGCGCACACACGTTCCACATCGGCTTTGACCTGGGCTTCATGCTCGTACAAAAATTCCTTGAGCAATTCCATCGGCACTTCGTTGCTTTCGCCAATTTCCATTTTGAGGCGAGCGCGAATTTTCTCTGCCGTGTTGCGTCCGCCTTCAGACATTTCCAAGAGTGGATGCAGATCATTCCACATGCCGAGGGCTTCGGCGAGCGGTTTGATCTCGTTGAGAGTCCATTTGAGGAAGTCACGCACCACAATCGGTTTGCCCGTAAGCGGATTTTCGATCTCGGCTCGCAGACCATGCTTTGCAGCAAGTTCTTCGTTGGCGCGGGCGCGGATAATATCTTCACTATCGTAGCGGAAACCGCGCGCGAATTTCGGGTCGGCATAAACCTTCAACATCAACAAATAGCGGAAGGTTAGGTTGGCGACATCAAGTTCAAGGTTATGAGCACCTTCGTCCACGCGAATTTCCACGCGTCCCATCGGCAGGTTGATGCGTGCCATCAGGTTCTGACGTTCGACCTGTCGTGCCATTTCTTCGGGCGGGGTGGATTGACCTGCTGCGAAAAGTCCACGGGCGTAAAGTGATTCGAGTTGTTCGCTTGTTGTTGAGATGATGCGCTCGACCGGCTCGGAGAAACTACGGGCGCGGACAGGCGTCCAGTTGTTGTTACCGAAGCGCACGCCTCGGCGGACAAGGTCATAAGAGATTTGCAGATAATCGTTGTACGAGCGATAGAGGTCGGGCAAATCCACTTCACGCGGATTCGGGAAGGTGAGGTTACGAATCGAGTCAAACTCAGTGAGGATAACTGCGGCGCGTCCGTCTTTGACTTGAGCCTGCATCGGCGTAGAAGCACTCGTCGCAATGAAGAGAGAGGCAAAAGCACGTAAGAGCCGCGTGGCAGTGATGTAAAACTCCGACTTGTAATCATCCAAATGTTTGTCGCCGCGTTCACTGGCAGAGAGATGCATGAAATCCCAGGCGAAGAGCGGGTCGGGCAATGAGATGTTGGTGTGAATGCCGGTCGTGGCGAGGGTGTCGCCGTAGAGGTCCACGCATTTTTCGAGATAGCGGCGTTTGGCTAAAGACCAATTGCCGGGAATGGACTGATGCCCAATGTCGGTGAGGAAGAGCAAGTTGCCATGCCAATAATGCAAGCGTTCGCCGAAATTCAACCCAGCGCGATGCAGGGCGTTCATGAGCGAGGCTTCCATCAGGCGGGCTTCGTAGATCGCTCCGCGCGGTGTGTAGTATGGGCGGGTCGCCCATTCCACCATCCAGTGAAAGACTTCGAGTTGGCTGAAT
>JAFLCF010000150.1:976-10813 GCA_017303735.1 Anaerolineae bacterium | reverse complement strand
GAGTGAATTCTCCCGCACTCACGTATACATCGTCTTCAATAACCTCATCGGCTTCAATTACGATCACATCGCCTGCGCGCCCGTCGAATGCCATGGCAGGGGTGGCGATCGCTAAGGCGATCATCGCGACAAGGGTTGTTACTGCAAAAAATCTATATAGAGTTTTCATGTATTGCTCCTTTGAAAATAGTTCCAAAGAGGATATACGCCTGACACCTGAAAAGGTTGTGGGGATATTTCCGCGCCTCTTTCTTGATTTGAACTGCTTCTGACCATTGAATTTTGTCTACACCGCCGTACCCCGCTTCTTTTGAGCATCACATTTCTTTTAATGAAGCCGCCTGACCAAAATACCAATGCATCAATTCGATGAACCAATAACAATATAGACCTTTATTGTCGGTAATTTCAGCTCGAATTTCTTCCAGAGACATGATTTTGACCTCAGCAATTTCCCCGAGATCAAACTGCACCTGCTTCCCGTTCAAATTACCTTCATAGATCTCGCTGATCTCATTGTCATTGACCCCGTATTCCATTTGGATCTTCCCGCGCAAGGAAATCTCAATCCCTTCCACGCCCATCTCTTCCTTTAATCCACGCATTGCCGCCTCACGATAACTTTCCCCCGCCTTCACATGCTCCGACACCGAGCAATCCCATAGCGACGGCGAGTTGGCACGGTCTGCACTGCGTTGTTGAACCAGCATTTCACCTTGCTCATTGAAAAGAAAGACATGTACCCCGCGATGCCATAATCCCTGTTGGTGGACGGCCGAGCGCATTTCTTGCCCGGTCACTTCGTCTTTGTCGTTCACAATATCTAATAATTCGTCTGCCATTATTTTCCTTTTGCTCAAGACGGGGCTTAGCCCCGTCGGAGCGTGGATGTAATTGCCCGCGCCGCCCGTTGACCTTCCAACGCACAGCGATCGGCTGTCTCTACCCCGCGTAAGAGATTCCCTGCCACAAAAATACCTTGAACCGAAGACTGGAAGTTTGCATCGATCACCGGTCCCTTCGTGTGTGGATTAATCTCCAGCCTGCCCATGCGTGCTAACTCATGTTCAGGAATCCAATTGCCTGTAAAAATGACTGTGTCACATTCTACAAGTTGTTTGCTTCCATCTTTGTGGGTAAGTTCTATTCCTTCAACACGCTTTTGACCGAAGATATTCGATATTCGAGTATTCGTCACAATTGGCGTCCGCGAGATTATATCTGCCAGCGCCCATTTCATCACTACATACGGAAACTCGATCTGGTGACTGGCTTCTTCCGTCACCATCATTTCGCATTTTATGCCTGCCCCCATCAATGACATCAATGCCGAAAGACTCACCAACTCCGCGCCGATGATGGCTGCGCGTTTTCCAACCGGTAAATGCTCCTGATACAAAAACCGTTGCAATGAACCCGTCGTAAACACTCCCTGTGGACGTTTGCCCGGCACCAACCGCGCCGCCCGCGGACGTTCCCTCACGCCCGTTGCCAGCAAAACGGTTTGTGCCTTAATTTCGCCCATTCCATTTGGCGATGTAAAACTTAATACTTTCTCTGTGGCTAAACCTTCCCATCCCAAAATCGTTGTGGATGTTCGTACTTCCACATCCATCTTTTCAGCCAGGTCGCGATAATACTTTGCGTATTTGGGTCCCTGCCACATGCGCCACAAGTCCTCTCGTCCAAACCCGGTGTGATGACACATGCGCGGCATTCCACCCGCTTCTGCTTCGCGATCTACGACCAGAATATTTTTGACACCCTGCTTCTTCAACTCAATCGCCGCCGAAAGCCCAGCCGGTCCGCCACCGATTATTAGCACATCAACAGTCTTTGAACCGCGAAGTTCGCCAAGGTCGCTAAGAATTTTTACTTGCTCTTCCTTTGCGTTCTTCGCGCTCTTGGCGGTTAACAAACTATTCAGCGCCGCATGACAATTGAATCCCTGACAGCGCCCCTGCGAAGCGCGAGTTCTTCTTCGTAATCCATCCACCGTCATAGCCGGGATGGGGGCATGCATTGCATCCATCAGCTCGCCGCGTGAGACCCGCTCACAGTGGCAGACGATCTCTGCATAAGCAGGGTTCGCGGCAATCATCTCTGCATCCTGGTGCGGACGAACAAAAGATTGCCCAATGGTTGGCAATCGCACCGTTTTGAATTCGGGCTTTAGTTTCAATTCCAAGCCTGCATCACGTAAAAGTTCTACGCCGTATTCCGCAATGCCCATCGCACCCGAAATGCCCGTCGAGCGGATTCCGCCCAGGCACAAATAGCGAAGCGCCGCATCCATTTCAATTTGGTAGTCGCTGTGTTCCGTCGCCGCCCGCAAGCCCGAGTAAGTGGCAGTCACTTCTTCATTCAGCAACTGCGGCAAAATTTGTTTGCCTTTTTCGAGCAAGAATTTCAAGCCATCTTCTGTCGTTTCAGTGGCGGATTTATCGGGCAGATCTTCAGCCGTAGGACCCAGCAAAATATTTCCATAAACCGTTGGACTAATGAGCACGCCTTTTGTAATGGATGTAGGCACGGGCAGCAAGACATGATTGACCAGCGGACGCGCCATCTTGTCATACACGATCAACTGCCCGCGCCTCGGTGTGACCTTGAAACTGGTCTTTCCAAACATGGCATTGATCTCGTCTGAGAACAATCCCGCCGCGTTGATGATGTAGCGGGATTGGACGATAGACGATTGACCATTGACGATTGACCATGTTGTCTGTCGTCCATCGTCCATCGTCAACGGTCGTATCTCCGATACTTGAAAATTCAAAAACAACTCCACCCCATTCTCCACCGCCTGATACGCCATTGCCAGCGGAACGGAGAATGTGCAGAGAATCCCTTCACCGGGGACAAAGAGTCCACCTAGCGCGCCTTTTTGAATGTGTGGCTCACGTTGATAAATTTCTTCGGCAGAGATGATGCGTACATCCATCTCGCCGTTATTTTGTGCTTGCTTGAGTAATTTTGGCAGAGTCTCAAATTGTTCTTGATTCCATGCGATGAGCAACCCGCCTAAAACTTCATGCGCGATATTTGCCTCAGGCATGTAATCTTTCATCAGTACATAACTTCGCCGCAGTAATTTCGCTTCCAGCGAGCCGGGCTTGGCATCGTAACCGGTGTGCCAAATGGCGGTGCTGGCTTTGGAGGTGCCCATACCCACATCAGAATTTGATTCAAGTAATGCAACCTTCAGGTTGTAACGCGAAAGTTCTCTTGCAATGGCGCAGCCTACCGCCCCCGCGCCGATGATAGTGATGTCGTAGATGGTTGTCATGATTGCCTTTTGACGATAGACGATAGACCACTGACGATAGAAGATCGTCCATCGTCTATTGTCTATTGTCTATCGTCGTGAAATTTCTTAACAGCATCCAACGCCTTGTTCCAGCGTTCCAATTTCTTTCTTCTTTCCTCTTCCTTCACGCTTGGAGTATAAACCTTCTCGGCTTTCCAGTTATTTGCTAACTGCTCAAAACTTGTTCCCAATGCCGAAACGCCTGCCAGGTGAGCAATACCAATGGCAGTCGCCTCTACCGAAGCAGAGACACGCACTTCCAGGTTGAGCAGGTCTGAGATCATTTGCATCAAGTACGGGTTGCCCGCGGGACCACCGTCCACTTTGAGGTAGGGTGGGGGAGTTCCGCTATCTTGCGACATGGCGGTGACTACTTCGTAGACACGACAGGCGATTCCATCTAATGTAGCGCGGACAATGTCATCGGAAGTGGTGCTGCGGTTCAAGCCGAACATCGCGCCTTGTACATCGGTGCGCCAGTGTGGGGCGGCGAGTCCTTGCAGGGCGGGGATGACTACCACACCTGCATCTTTTGAATTGTTTGCCGATTCGTTGCTTGCGGCGGAGTCTGGAATAAATTTGAGGTTATCGCGCAGCCATTGCACCGCGGAGCCTGTGACGAAAATACCACCGTCGAACGCGTAGGCAGTATGCCCGTTGAAATTCCAACCGACGGTGGTAAGCAAACCATTGTTGGATAACTTTGGCTTATCACCGATATTCATTAATAAGAAACTGCCGGTGCCAAACGAGCACTTCATTTCACCTGCTTTGAAACAAGCCTGCCCAAATAGCGCGGCTTGTTGGTCTACCAACAACGCGTGTAGGGGTAAGGCTCGCCCTTGCCCACCAAAATCTACATCGCCAATATAACCAGCGGATGGTTTTACTTCGGGCAACATACTTTTGGGCACATCAAATAATTGCAGTAATTTTTCATCCCACTGAAATTTGTTCATGTCGAACAACAACGTGCGTGATGCGGTGGATGGATCAGTCACATGTAGTTTGCCGCCGCTGAGTTTCCAGATCACCCAGGTTTCGGTGGTGCCGAATTTGAGTTTGCCCTCATGCGCACGCTGACGGATCTCTGGATGATTTTCAAACACCCACTTGAGTTTTGGGGCGGAGAAATAACTGTCGAGTAGCAACCCGGTCGTTTGGCGCAACCAAGCCAAATCCACGTTTGAGGCGAGCGCATCACAAACCGCCTGACCTCTCGTATCCTGCCAGACGATGGCGGGCGTAACAGCATTCCCAGTCTCTGCATCCCAAACGACAAAGGTCTCGCCTTGATTATCAAACCCGACGGCTGAGATTTCATATTTGGATAAAAGCGGAGCGCAAGCTTCTTTGACGGTGCGGACGATGTCTTCCGGCTCTTGTTCGACCCAGCCTGCCTGCGGGAACCGAGCCGGGAGCTGCGCTGAATTCTTTTCCACCATCTCGCCGAGTTCGTTGACGATGACAGCGGTAGTTTGTGTTGTGCCTTGGTCGATGCCGAGCAGATATTTCATGGGTGCTCCTTCAAAAAAGAGATTGGAGATTAGAGATTGATTTCGTCAATCTACCAACCTCCAATCTCCAATTATTACTTACTACATATCGAATTACGCTTCGCCGTATTGCTTTTCGATCTCGGCGATCTTGGCTTGGCGTTCCTTGATCTTTTCGCCTTCGGGCACGCCTTCGAAGCGAGAATCTTCACCACCGGTCATGAAGGTGATGGCAGTGCCTACGATGGAAACCACGATGGCAATGATCGCAGTGGTGGTATCGGGGACAAGGAAGTGGAAGACATTGGCTTCATTGACCGGAAGGAGGGTGAGAGCATAGCCAATAACAGCCACTACGATACCGATGGGGGCGAATTTCTTCGACCAGAATGCAAGCAAGGCAACCACAAACACGATCGTGAAGTAGAACACCTTCTCATTTGGCGGGAAGAAACCGCTGACCGCCAGTGTGATACCAAAAATGGTGGCAAGCACTGCATTGGGCTTGGAAAGTCCGCCGAGGTTGAAGGGACCTTTTTCCTTCCACTTGGCTCCGCCTTCCGCGAGCAAACCAGCCGCAACAGGCATTACCATGGAGATGTAAAGGAAGACAGCACAAGCCACAGCCAGAATGAGGTAAGCAGGGGCATAAAGGGTGCTGGCAAATGCAAGGATGGCAGAAACCCAAACCGCGGTTCCGGGGGTTCGATACTTGGTGCTGACATTTGCGAGTGTCTTGGAAGCGGGCAAACCACCATCACGGGCGAAGGCATACATCATGCGTGAAGTGGAGGTAAGACCAGCCAAAGCACAGACGTAGTTGACCAACACCATGCCAACAGCAAGGAAGACGCTCAACCATTGGGGCATGTTGGAGGAACCCCACATGTAGAAGAACGAACCCCAGCCAGCGGCGTGGGCTTCTTCTAGGCTTGGCATCGTTAGTACGTACGCCGCCACAGCCACCAGACCAAAGACCCAAGACCAGAACACGGCGGTCCACATGCCCTTCGGTACGTTGACCTGGGCATCCTGAGTTTCTTCAGAGGTGTGGGCAGAGGCATCGAAGCCGGTGATGGTGTAACACACATATGAAAGACCCAAGAGGAAGGCGAGCGCAACACTCTCGGTGCGGAAGGGAACCACTGCGCCACCCGCATCACCGGTCACGTTTTGGAAAGTCCACAAGCGGGTGAAATCCAGGGGAACGGAGCTGAAGGCGAAAAGGGTGATAATCAAAACAACCGTCAGACCGAGGATGACGTAGCCGCTCAAGTCGGTGAGTTTGGTTGTGATGCCGATGAAGTAGTGATTTAAGAGGGCTTGCGAACCCAGTGCGATAACGAGGAAGATGGTTTGCTGAGTAGTACCCCAACCGGAAACATCCACGCCTAATACGGTGGCAAGGAGTAGGTCTTTGAAGAACACGGTGTAGAGCAACACATCTACAGAAGAGACCACGCAGACCAAACCAATGAGGTTAAACCAGGCAGTTGCCCAGCCCCAGAACTTCCCGCCGAGGTGCGAACTCCAGTGATAGAGACCACCCGCAGTGGGGAAGGAGGAGGCGATCTGTCCCATGCCGAAGGCAACGCTCATTGCGAGCACGCCACCAACCAGCCAGATGAGGAAGGCGCCGCCGGATCCCAATGCGTTGAACGCGGCTGGGAAAGCGGAGATACCGCCAGCCAGAATACAAATGATAGAAAATGAAATTGCGAAGTTCGAGAACCCGCTCATGCGGCGGGAAAGTTCCTGCGCATACCCCAATTTATGCAGGACTTGCTTGTCGTGCGCTTGACTTTTTTGAGCCATTTTCGTAATTCTCCTTGATTTCTGAGTTGGTTTTGTAGATCAAGAAAGCAAATTTACAAGCAGCACATTTGTTGTCGTTGAGTTGGTACACCTCCTACTCCCAATGGAGCTAATTAATCTGATTTGAGAACACTGGCGTTCAAAAAAGGGTACGTCTAAATAGGTTTGTTTATAAATACAGCCAGAGTTGTCTATATAAAAAATGGGTGCATGACAATACGCCATACACCCATTTTTAAACTTAGTCGAACAATTCCATCAGTTGCCTGACGTGAACGACACCGTCGAAGCCTTTGATATCGCCTTTGCGCATCTCAGCCTTTTCACCATCCGGATCGCCGAGACAAGAGACGATCACATCGCCCGCGCTGACATCTTCCTTTTCGGTGTAGTGATTAGTAGTCACGATCACGTTCGCGCCCGCAGACTTTGCAGCAGCGAGACCGTTCTTCGAGTCTTCCACGACCATCACTTCGTCGGGTTTCAAGCCAAGTTTCTCAAGCGCGAGGTTGTAAATCGCTGGGTCGGGTTTCTTCTTCTCGACTACATCGCCTGCCAGAACCACCTCAAACTTGATGTCTTTAAGTGGACCTTCGGTGATCGCCTTGGCTGCCTGTTCGTTGGATGTGGTGCAGATGGCGAGTTTGAGACCAGCGTCCATCGCCTCTTTCATGAACCGATGAATGCCTGGGCGAAGGGGCAGTTTGCCCGTCTCGATCAGTTCCACGAACAGAGCCGTCTTGCGCTTGTGCATTTCCTTTACGAGCGCATCGATCTCTTCTTCGGTCATCGGCTTGGAGAAGCCCTTGGTCTGCCAATGCTTCTTCATACGTTCCTTGCCACCGCCGACCTGTAGGAGCTCGTGGTAATACTCGATATCCCATTCGTCGGTGAAACCGAATTCTTTGAAGGTCATGTTGAAAGACACGCGATGACCGTCACGCTCGGTGTCAATGATCACGCCATCTTGGTCGAAGAAGACTGCCTTAATTTTGGACATAGTTCCTCTTTTCAATAGACCTGACAGGTTTCTAAAACCTGTCAGGTCTTATCAAATTATTATTTCTTCATACCAAAGAATTCGAGTACGGTATTGACGAAGAGTTCGTTCTCTTCTTTGGAACCAATCGTCACGCGGAACCAGCCATCGGAGCCGTACTTCTTGCTCTCGCCGCGCAAGATGATGCCCTTGGTTTCAGCATATTCGAGTACCTGCTTGCCAGTCTTGCCGGTTTCGCCGCAATCGAACAGGATGTAGTTGGCTTTGGATTCCATGACGTAGAAGCCGGGGATGACGCTCAAGGATTCGCTGATATAGTCCACCGCATCGTTGTTAAACTTGACGCGTTCCGCCAGACCTTCGGTATCTTCAAACGCAGCAAGGGCGGCCCACATGGGGATGGTACCTACGTTCCACGGCAGGAGGGAACCGGCGATCTGCTTGATCACATCTTCGTGACCGATGGTGTAGCCGAAGCGCATACCAGCCAAACCATACGCCTTGGAGAGTGTGCGTGTGATGAGCACGTTCTTGTATTTCTTGGTCAACTCGACCTGAGACATGCCCAAACCGGCATATTCAATGTAGGCTTCGTCTACGACCAATGGAATGCCCAACTTGGCGAACGGCTCAAAATGCTGCGGGTCCATGAAGTTGCCGCTGGGGTTGTTGGGGTTGGGGATGACGATGATCTTGGTCTTGTCGGTGACGGCATTCATCAGACCTTCATGATCGAAGATGAGTTTGTGATCTTTGTAGATCATCGGCACAGAGACCATCTTGGCGCCAAGCAGAGTTCCACGCAAGCCGTAGATGCCGAAGCAGGGGGTATGTTGAATGACTTCATCGCCCGGTTCGAGGAACATGCGGAAGATGTTGTCGTACACTTCGCTGGAGCCATTGCCGATCATCACATTCTGTGGACCGGCTACGCCGTTGATCTCGGCGATCTTGCTGCGGACGATGAGACCCTGATCGGGGTAGCGGTTGGTCATCTTGGCATATTTGAACATCGCCTCCAACACCTTGTCAGAAGGGGGCAGCGGATTTTCATTGGACATCATGCGATGTAATTCGGGCTTGCGCCAAGCCAACTCAATGTGCTCCGAAATGTACATCGGAATGCCCTTAACCCATGGGGCATAATAATCTTCAATATTCTTGGTCATGTTTCTTGTTCTCCTAAATTATTTTCTGTTATGACGATGGACCACAGACCATTGACCGCGGACGATCTCTTCCATCGTCCATCGTCGATTGTCAATTGTCAGACTTACGCTTTCCCGTTACAACCGAGCTTGTCCATCCAGTGCATCACGGCTTTGCGGGTCGCATCGCGGACGAAGACATCGAGCTTGCCAGGGTCATATTCATCGCGGTGGGCGCTGAGATATTCCCACTTGGCATTGATGAGAGTGTGCTTGAGTTCGGTGGAGACGTTGAACTTCGCGCCGCCAGCCTGCAGCAGTTTCACTACATAATCATCGGGTAGACCGGTTCCGCCGTGGACGACGAGCGGGGTCTTGATGCCATTGCTGTTCAACATCTTGTGGATGGTTGCCATGCGTTCAAAATCGATCTTGGGATTCTTGGTCTTGTACACGCCGTGCGCGGTACCGATGGCAGGTGCGAAGATATCCACGCCAGTGCGTTCGACGAATTCAACCGACTGTTCGGGGTTGGCGAGTTGCGCTTCATCTTCTGCGACCTTGATCTGGTCTTCCACGCCGCCTACGGTGCCGAGTTCACCTTCAACAGAGATATTGCCGACGCTGTGGCAGTAGTCCACCACTTCCTTGGTCTGGCGGATATTCTCTTCGTACGATTGCTTCGAAGCATCGATCATGATGTTGGTGTAGCCAGCATCGGCGCACTTCTTGCAATAAGCAATATCGGTGCTGTGGTCGAGGTGCAAGCAGACGGGGATGGGCGCAGATTCAGCCAATGTGCGATAGATCGCCACCATCATATTGGTGCCGAGGAACTGTGAAGGCTTCACGGAAGTCTGCACGATAACAGGGGCTTTCTTTTCGATCGCCGCGTCGATCACCGCTTCAAATTGCAGCAGGTCGGTCACGTTGAACGCGCCCACAGCCCAACCTTCTTTCGCCGCAGGGATCATGATTTCTTTTGCATTTACGATAGACATGTGTTACTCCTTGTTTGGTTATCTCTTTTCAATAGTATTATCAAAACAATGAATGGAAGAAAATTCA
>JAFLCF010000150.1:0-854 GCA_017303735.1 Anaerolineae bacterium | reverse complement strand
GCCCCACATGGCTTCATGCAACTCAGACATCGCCCACATAATTCTCAGACGGGCATAATGCTTGGGTTGGAATGACCCAAAATAAGCGGTGAGGAAGAGGCGGATCTGTTCCTCGTTCAAACGATGGTGGTGCGAGAAATTTCCGAGGTCGAAGAAAATATCGCCCATGCCCGCGTATTCCCAATCGAGCAAACGGATCTCGCCGATGTCGCCTGCCACTTCTTCATCCAACCAGTTGAGGTTGAGCAGATCGTTATGGCAGGGGGTGGGTTTGTAAGGATCTTTCAAAAGCGCCTTTTCCGCCTCGCGCATTTTCTTTTGAATGAAATCCCAATCATGCGGAAATTGCGCGCCCTTGGCTTTGGCGGTTTTGGTGAGCATTTCTACGCGGCGGAAGACGTTGAACTCGCCTTTCAACTTTGGCGAATTTCGATGGAACAGTCGCAGCTTTTGCGCTACACGAGTCAGATAATCGGGCTTGATGATATCTTCGGGCATGATGCGTTTGCCCGTTACAAAGCGTGTGACGATGTAACCTTCAGGTTCGATGAAATATACAACCTCGGGGGCAATGCCCAACTGCCCCGCCACTCTGTTGGCGGCATATTCCACATCGCGTTTGATGCCGAGCTGGTCGGTACCTTCCCCTGCAAGGCGGATGACATACGAACGACCATCCGCTTCGATCTTGAAATTCAAATTGGTGATGCCGCCGCTAAGCGGGATCTTCTTGATGTTCTTTGACTCCGCTAAAAACGGAACCTTGGCAATGGCTTTATCGATGGCAAGCGTATTCATATGACTCTGTTCCTTCCTTTGGTGAAAGAATTTTTAGCGGATGAAGAACCCGCTTC
>JAFLCF010000015.1:7186-37795 GCA_017303735.1 Anaerolineae bacterium | reverse complement strand
GCATATTCGTTGCCTTGGTTCTTGGCATTATTGCCGTCTACCTTGATCACCAAACCAAAAGCGCACAACTCTTTCATGCACTTATCCACGGTTTGTACGTTCATACCGACAAGGTCCACAATCTGAGTACGGGCGATCCGGTCGCGCTCCTTCATCCAGCCGAGCGTCTTGCGGATGACGACATCCAAGCACTTGTAATGCTCGCCGGGCAGGTAGCGCATGACCACGTCCACGATCCAGTTCGGCTTCTGGAAGGCGTTAGGTATAATCCTCGATGGTGCTGGGTTGGGTTCGTTGCTCATTCAGTCACCACCTGCCCCTTCACGGCTTGCCCCGTGGAGGGGCTACTCATCTCCCAGCGCGGACCTTGCGACCGCAGGCGGGTGACAATCAGCGCCATCAGGCACAATCCCCACAGGAAAAACAAGAACTTTTTTTGCATAAAAATCTCCTTAGTTTGCTACTACTACCGCGCCAAATACGCCCCTACCCCACCTATTCGGCGGTAGTAGTAGCAGATTTGACCTCTTCCTGGGCATACTTGCGCCAATTGCGGGCGGTGCGCTCATCGATCTTGAAGTTGAAGGCAATATTGCGCGTCTGGTCGATGGCGATATTTCGCACCTGGTCTTCTGTCAGCGTCTTGCGAACTTGCCGCCAGTTTCCCGGTAACTTGGCGGAAGGTTCAGCCCCACTACCGGAAGGATTTCGGAAAGTTTCCGGTAAGTTTCCGACACTTTCCGAATGGACGTTCACCACCTGATTACCAATCGCCACACCACCAATCAGCAGGTAGGGCGCAAGGTTCACCAGCAATGCCCACCAAGTCAACTCGAAGCCGGTTCCCAAAACATCTGACATACTGGTATGGGTCACACGCGCCTCAGTGAACGGCACAAGGATCATCACGCCGGTCGCCATCAGAGAAAATACAAAGATGCTCAACGCTACAAAGCGCGGCTTCATCTTCTCGCCAGTTCTCGGCAAATTGCGACGCCAACCGTCAAATAGGTAAGTGCCTCCGATCACATCTAAAATGCCCATCCCCAAACCACTCAGCCCCATGCCCCAAGTGATATAGGTGGAAAGCGGTTCTTCAATGATGCCCATATCTGAGGCGATAAACGCGGCTGCATACCTCACAACCGTCACCACCGCCGCAGACCAGATCAACAACGTGCTGTAATCGTGCCCTTTCTGTTTCTTTTCGCTCATTACATTGCTCCTTCCGAAATTTGATGTTGACCACTCAAGCGGTCAAAGACTTCACGCAATTGGTCGATCTTCTCTTTCCAGCTTCCGCCGTAGGGCTTGCCGATCATGCGCCCGATGGCTTGACCACTCATGCCCGGCTGCCACTGACTCAGGTAGGCTTCTGCTATGGCTTCGAGATCCGTTTTCGGCGCAATCAGAGGCGCTTGGGGCGTCGGCTCAATGAAAGCCTGCACCACCTTGCCGTCTACCCAATCACGGTCTAACTCTGGCACCGGGCGGCTTCCCAAAAACGCAGCAATCTCATCATCACTCGGCTCAAAGGCACCCGTCAGGTGCACCGCGCCGAACTTCGCCAGAAAATACCCCGAGCGCAGCGCCGAAGCCCCTTCAAGGCTCTTGTGCGCCTTCTCTTCATCGCGCTCTACCCGAAATACCGCTTTGCCCGTCTGCGAAAGGATGCCCGCCATGCCCGTGGCGCGTTGGTTCGAGATCAACACATTGAAGCCCACCTTGCGCCCCTCACTCACCAAACCTTCCACCGCCATCACCACCTCACCAGCACGCCCCACCCGGCTCATCAAGCGAATGACGTTCGCGATCTCGTCCAACACCAGCCAGGTATTCTCGCGCCCAGCCTGCGCCCAAGTGCTCTTGCGCGCCGAGGTCAAATAATCGTCACGGCGGTTCATTTCATCCACCAGCGCATTCAAGATCTGCACATAACGCTCTGCCTGCTCGGGCTTGGTGATCTGCGCCACACGCACCAGCGTCACATTCGGGTGACCATTGAACACAAAATAATCAGCCGTCTTGCCCACGATCACCACACGGTGACCCGCCGCCAGCGCACACGTGATCAGCGGACGAAAGAACCGGCGACTCTTGCCCTCACCCGTGGCACCAATCGTCGCCAAGTGTGGGAAGCGCCCAACATCCACAAACCCCAACCCGCTCGAAGTAAGCCCATACGGCAAAAGCGACTTCTCGCCCTGCCAGCCATTCACCAAACTCCAATCAGGAAGCGGGAAAAGCCCGCCCGCATCAGACCCCGCCGTGAGTTGTTTCGGCGCTTCGGGCATGGATGTCGCCGTCGGCTCAGGCAACCGCTTGGGCAGTTTCGCCAGCACCAGACTATTCACCAGATCCTGCCGCTCGCCAGTGATTGCGGGGAGCACCTTCACGTATTCTTGCTTCACAATGCTCATGCCGTTCGCCATGCGATCGCTATCCCACGCCACGCCATCCAACACGTTGATCATCGGCACAGCCCTGCCCGTTTCACTATGCACCGGCGTCGGCATCATCGAAAGCCGTTTCGCGCCCACGAAAGCAAGAAAGCCAGCCAAACAAACAGACAGAAAAGCGATGAAGTACGGCAGCCAGGCTTTCGCGTTATTCGTGACCACTTCGCCTTCAGTTTGCAGTGAGATTTGCGTCAGCTCCGCATTGGCATTCGCCATAACCATCGTCTGCGTCACATTGACCGTGGGCGTCGGCGTGATGCTCGGCGTCATCGTCGCCGTGGGCACCGGGCTGGGCGTAGAAGTCCAGCTTTGCGCGGTCACCGTCCAACCTACCACCTGCATCTCAAACGCCTGCGCCGTGCCCGTGAGCTGCGCACCCGCAATCGCCAATTGAATATTCGGGTCGTTCTGTAGGGGCGCGGTCCCCGCGCCCGTTACAGGCGCACACCCCAGCAGGGCAATACTTAGAATAAGAATTGATAATCGTTTCATGTCGTCCTTCCGTTGAACGATTGATAAACTACCGAGCGTTATGATCTAACGCCCACAAAAACAAAAGCAAGACCGGGTACGAAATAACGAATCCGAACAAGACCAACTCAACCAACCCGACCAAGCAACCACTAATATTTTTTAGGTTCATTTCTTCACCTGTACCTAACAATTTCTTATCCGACACTGTCGGGATAACATTTCAAAAGCTGCACATCTTCGGGCTTTAGAAAACTACTCGGGTTAATGCCGTAATTAATCGCCACTGATGAGAGCGCCAAGGCAAAGCCGGTGCGCATGTAACGGTCAGCCATCAACACCGAGGCGGGCAGGTAAATACCTGAAAGCGTGCGATGGATGTCATCACGAAAGTTCGGGCGGATGTCTGCCACATTATGAACGGGCGGGAGTGTCATTTCTTCACCTCACGCAGCTCACGCCCAGCCAAAAGCACGGTGAACAAACCAAGTAATATCCAAAACAAGACAACAAGTACCGCATTCATACAAGCTCCTTCCTGCTTGCTTCACCAAAAGATTTACATCGTCACTTTCACAGAACGGACAGGTCATGAGAAAAATGCAAACTGACCTTCAGGCGTCGGCTTCGGCTGAGGCTCCCTCTTTCCAAAAGCCTCATCAGCAACTTCGTCTGTCACCGAAATCACCTGATACTTGGTAATCGACGGTCCGAGGTAATAAGCGCGCCAGCGGTCATACTCTTCGCGGCTGGTCGCAAGGTAATATCCATGCCCAGCACCGAGATTGCAGATCAGCATCTTTTTATTTACCCGCAGCCATTCAAGCATGTCACGCACCCGGCGGTCATAGCGGTTACTGTCGTTCTTTGTCTCTTCCGTCACCGCATCATCACCGAAAACTTTCCGCGCAAACGTCCAACGGTCAATCGGGTTCTTCTCACCCTTGTGCATGTTGATAATAAACATCACTTCATTTTGCAGTTGAATTTCGTTAAGTTCTTTTGGCATATCAACCTTCTTTCCTCATGCCTCCCCTCGGGGTGTGACCGGCGTCTGAAACCGGTCACACCGTCGAACAAGGAGGAGAATTATCTGCCAGTATTGGAGTTACTACGTCACCTGAACAGTTGCCCGACTCACCAGACTCCTTTTCAGATACTCACCGCGCGTTCTGCGTCCCCGGCAGCCCGAACGCATTGCGCGTTGTGGCTTACATCATCTTCAACATGCTTTTCATGTGGTGCAAGCGGTTCACAATATCCGGCAGATCGCGCACGCTCAAGGTATCTGCCTTCACCTGCTCCGAAAGTTCACTTGCCATCACATTCAATTCCATCGTCACTTCATCGCGGATTTTCGCGCCATACTTCCCAAGCGGACGTTTTTTCTTCTTATCCTTCACGTCACGGCGCAAACTACCAACCGCCATCGGCAGACCGCTCGCCGAAAAACAAGCCACCAAGACCAGCCCGAACACCCACACCGGCAGCACCTTATCGAACATGAAACCAACAAACAAGGCGCAGGTCACAAACACACCAATGATCACACTGATCGAAACATGCCAAGCATTGTTCGCATGTGCCCATTTAACAACCTGGTCGTAGCCAATTCCAAAAAGCAATTCCACCAAAACCACTAAATACACTGTCGGAAATATGTCGGAAATCATCGGAACTACTTTCTTCACCTACAATTAGATTATGAAACCGCAACTTGCTTACGGCGCTCCACAAATGGCTCAACTGCCACCAACTCAAACGGCTCCGGCACGGCGTCGCCTTCGTACTGCGCCACGATCTCCACCACTTCTGCTTCAGAGACCGCCACCACACCATTCTCAAGCCCCCAAGCCAGCACATGCGCCAGCACTTCTTCCACGTCAACAGGCGGCTTGCCAAAAACGGTCATCACGCACCTCCCAAGGAACAATCAAGAAATGAAAAGCGCCCAATGTGTTGAACGCCCTCCACCAAATTGAAAGCATGCACAGGCGTCTGCGAAACATGCGGCTTCTGCAAAACATCTGCAAAGCTGCTCGGCTGCTCCTTCGCCATCCACTGGCAGGCATAGCCCTTGAACTCAAACGCCGCAAAGACCTGGTCATACCCACGCGCCGAAAGCGACTGTATCTTCTCGGCAAAGGTTTGAATGTCTTTTTGGTACACCAACACATAGGTATAAATACTCGGCACAAACACCACCCACGTCACCAAATTGCCAAGCAAGGGCGCCGTTGGCGAGTGCAGATCGTAGCCCGCCTGAATTTTGTTCATCACCTGCACATACAGATCATCTGGGCTTTGTGCAATCACCGGAACCGGAATTTCAAATGCGTTCGTCATATCTAACCTACCTTTTCACCATTCAACACTACAACCTGCGGGCGCGAATAGTAGATACTGCCTTCTTGTTTCGCCCGGTTGACAATTGCCTCGATTCGCTCTGCGATGGTGCCAGCCCCTTTGCGACTGGTGCCAGTGCGCAGCATCTTTGCCACCTTTTTGCCCGCTTCGGCTTTCTTTGCGTTTGTTTCGGCGCTGCTGATCTTGCGCTGGTCTGTAACCTCACCTTGACCATTGCAGAAGTACACCCGCCGCGAGACAATCTTCATAATGCCTTGGCGCTCAAAACCATTGACATAATGCTTTACGATCTGACGGGTTACACCCAGCACGTCGGCACAGTCTTGCATGGTGGGCATGTGATTAGTCGCTTTGTGATATTCGCGGAAGTATTCCAAAACCGCATCGCGCAGGGCGTCGTTTCGTTTGCCTTTCATGCCGCCACCCCGCTCAAAATGGGTTGCCCGTATGGGTCGAAGGAATCAATGAATTCAAGGTCTTCTTCGGTGAGCGTGAGACAGTCTTTGCAATATCCATTAAGTCGGCTTTCTTCGGTAACCAACGGATCGCCGCAACCCTGGCAGTTGACGTACATGAAAGCCGCCACATATTCCTTGTTGATTTGTAAGACGCCGATCATGCTGCCACCCCCGCCTTCATGGCTTTGAATTGCTTGTCACTGCGCTGTTGGATGAACTGGCGCAAAATGGATTTTTGCTCAGGCGAGAACATCGGCACGCTGACAGAAAGGTCTTGAATGTCGCACCCTTCAAGGAATTCCATAAAGGTCTTCACGTCGCCATGCTTCGGGCAGGGACCACAATCCCCTAATTCAGTCTGACACACACACGGCACATTCTGGCGACCATGCCAGGCGATCATCAACTCCACTGCCAGATCACCGACCGGCGTGCCAACATGGTCAACACAAACCATGTTCAAGGTTTTCGGGTCAATGGTTTTGCCTTCGTTCAAGATCTGGTCGTACCACATGCGCGAAATGCCCAAGACCTCGGCAAATGCGCCCTTGGTCATCTCCAACTCGCCGCGCACCACTTCTAACTTTTGAATAGGATTGTTCTTTGCCATGCTTTCTCAATTCCTTCCGTGGATGCCCCTAGACGCCTCACAGAAGCCCTAGGAGCGATTTTTTCGGCGTTTCCGCCTAATTCCTCGTGTGTCACTATTTCCTACGAGGTTTATTAATCACAGTGTAATTAAAATACACCAAAGGGTTATATTTGTCAAGGGTGTTTACATGCTAGATTTACAAAGTAAAATAGAACAAATGACCTTCTCAAAATTCCTAGAAAATAAGTTTCTGGAATGGCAGCAAAGAGAGGGCGGGAGAAGAACAGTCAAAGAGTTTGCCGCATATATTGGCGTCTCTCAATCCACAATTTCTATGTGGTGGAACGAGGGAAGACAACCCGAAGGCGATAATCTTTTGAAGCTCGCAATGAAACTCGGCGTCGAGGTGTACGATGTCCTCGGCAAGCCGCGCCCCGATATTGACCTGCTCTATTTGCAAACCATCTGGAACGATCTGTCCAACGAGTCCCGCCGCGCCCTGCGCGAACAGGGAGAAAAGTATTATTTCAAAAAGAAAAAATGACCCACGATCCCGAATGGAAGTTATTGGTACATTATTGGAATCGTCTCAGCCCGCTTCAACGCCAACTCCTAATATCAAAAGCCCGCCTGTATCGTCTTCAGCAGCGGGTCTATTATGCAATTCTGTACAGCTTTATCTTCGTTCACTTTCTCGTCGTCCCCGTCCCGCGCCGCCTGCAACCCAAACGCATCCACTGGCTATAAAAACGTAGGGGCGCGGTCTCCGCGCCCAATTAATAGGAGGAACCCATGCCCGAAGAAACCATCATCTACGAAGACACCCAAGTCAAGATCACCAACCTGCGCGCCGTCATCGAAGGCAAAACCTACCCCATTGCCAACATCACCTCGGTCGGTGCCACATCTCAATCTCCCAGCGGTTGCCTGCCCGGCATCGGCTTTCTATTTGGCTTAATGCTCTTCCTCTTTGGCATCGCTGATATGCAAGAAAACATCGGCTCCCTCATCATAGGCATTATGATCGCCGCCCCCAGCGCCTACGTCCTCATCGCCGCCAAACCCTTCTACGTCCTACAACTTGCCACCGCCGCAGGCGAAGTCAAAGCCCTGCAATCCAAAGACCAGGCATACATCACAAAAATCACCGAAGCCCTAAACACCGCCATCATCCAAAAGGGATAAAAAAAAGGTCCCTCCGGAAATGGGAGGGACCTTTTTGGGAATATATTTCTGCTCGTAACAGGAATATATTCACGATATTACGCCAAACGGTAGCACGAAGAAAGAAATTTTAACACACGGGCGCGGAATGTTGCAGAAGGCGGTCGCTGTCCTTAATTTCAACTATTGCTACAATATGACGCTGATGACCACATCCAACGCAAAGCGTATTCAAAATTAAATGCACGCCATCAGATATAGGTAAAATTTCGCTCATTGCATACGCCGAGTTTTCTTTTTGGCATATCGGGCATTTTTCTTCTTTTGAACTTAATTGTATTGATAACATATTTTTATCACATCTCCTTCCACTACCAATTTTAACACACGGGCGCGGAAATACTCAACGAGTACGATGCCGCGCCCCTACAACCCTCAACCTCCATGAAAACCGCCATCTGGGCAGCCGTCTCCACCAAAACCCAAGCCTCTGAAGACAAAGCCTCCATCCCCGTCCAACTCGAAAAAGGGACAGAATACATCCGCGCCAACGGGCACACCCTTGCCGGTCAATACATCGCCCCCGGCGAATCGCGCACCCACTACATCAGCCTCGCCCATGCTGAAAGCAACATCCCCCAACTCAAACAACTGCTAGACGACGCCGCCAAAGGAAAATTTGACCTGCTCTGGGTCTACGACCTCAACCGCTTCCGCGTGCTCATGCTGCAAGTCTTCGACGCCCTCGCAGGCTATGGCATCCAAATCTACAACAGCAGCTCCCCCGAAACCCCGGTCGAAAACTACACCGCCGAAGTCATCAACGCCCGCCGCCTCACCGTGCAACTGCACGACATCATCTCACGCCAAGAGACCAACAAACTGCAAAAACACCACAGCGAAAAGATGCCCAAGCGCATCACCGAAAAACGCCTCCACCCCGGCTTGGGTCTGCCGCCTTACGCCTACCGCAAACCACCCGGCAAAGAATACGACCGCAACGCCGTGCTTGAGATCGTCCCCGAGCAAGCCCGCACCCTCATCCAGATCAAAGATTGGTTCCTGGTCGAAGGGCTATCCCTCACAGCCATCACCCAAAGACTCAACGCCGCAAACATCCCCTCCCCCCGTGGGAAGCGCTGGTGGTTCTCCATCGTGCGCTATCTGCTCGCCAATCCGTTTTATATGGGGCGGGTCCAATACGGCATCACCAAACGCAACCGCGACCGCCGCCTCATCACCGTCACCCGCACCAAAGGCACCAGCCCCGTCAGCGCCGTCGGCTTACACACACCCCTTTGGGATGAAGCCACACATCAACGCATCCTCACCGAACTCAAACGACGCGCCAACGCCCAGCCCGGCTTCAGCATCCGCGCCTTTACGCGCATACTCACTTGCGAATGCGGCGCCGTGTTATGGGCACAGGTCACACCGGCAGGGCAATACTGGCGCTGCTCATCGCTCAAGCCTGGGCACACCTACATCAACAACGCCAAAGCGCTCGACCTCGTCATCCCTGAAATTATCAAAGCCATCCAAAACGTGAATAAACTCACCTTCAAAACCCCCGCCCAAAATCAAGACCTCATCACCAAACAGATCGCAGACCTGCGCAAAAAAGAAAAGCGCCTGCTCGACCTCTACGAAGACGAAATCATCGACAAACCCACCCTCAACACCCGCCTCGAAAATATAAGAACCCGCCTCACCCGCGCCCAAACCGAACTCGCCACCCAAGAACAAGCCACCACCCGTCAGCGCCACCTCCTCACCGACCTGCAAGCCCTACAAAAAACAATCACCACCCTCCCCACCTACATCCGCCAAGCCCCACCCGCACAAGTCAACGCCACATTGCACCGGCTGTTCTCAAAGATCCAAATCACCAAAAAGCACGAAATCCACGTGTATTGGCAGGTGTAGCGGTGGGCTGTCCATGAACATGGATAGTCCAAGACAGCAACAAAACGGAGGTGCGGTCATTTGACCGCCCTCCCCCTCCTCAATCGCTTCCCCCGCCGCTTAGACTCTGCCCGCCGTGACCTGTTCAGGCGGGCGATTTGTTTGCACTCGTCACACTTCTTACGCCCCTTTGGGATGCGCCGCGAACATTGTACGCACTCACTCATTGCCTCAAATCCTGATTGACCTCAATCCGAATGGACGCGTGCCTGCCAGGCTCGCACGAAAAACGCAGCCATGCCGCGCCAATGGGTTTTGGCGGTTTCCACGTTTCTACGTGCCAACCGCCAGCCCCTTGTTTATATTCATCTTTGTACGAAGTTGTGCGGACGTGATGTTGAATGTCTTGATGCACTTCCCCCATATTGCTGAAACGCTCGCGTTGAATGGGCACATACCAGGCATCGTGCGTGTGACCATTCACCACAATATCGGCATCTGGCAAATACACCGCCTGCCGGTTGGTTTGAATGACACCGCGCGTCACGGGTCCGCCGCCGCCTGCGCCGTGGAAATATTTCAGGTTCTTTGAAACCGACTGCGTGCCGCTGATCTTGAAAATGAACTTCACCCAGCCGCCATACCCGCCCGCCTGCACACTGCCGCCGTGGTCAGAATTGAGCCGATGCACCAAGTTACTGATCAGATCCACGCTGTTATTTTTTAGGATGGCGCTTTCGTGATTACCGCGCCCCATCACCAAAAACTGCTTGGCATACGGACCATAAAACTTCGCCGCGTCGGTCACGATCTCATCTAAATAATTATCGAGCTTGTATTCTGGTCTTAAGTCGGCATACGACCGGCGCGGGTCAAACTTGCCTTGCATCGCGTCAAAAATATCGCCCACATCGATCACGGGCGCATTGCGTTCTTTGGCTTTCTCAAGATGCTTGATTTCAAGGTCACGGTCTGCCGATTTGCTGTCGTGGTGCCGGTCGCTGGAAAGTAAAACGTATTGCTCCCAACCCGGATGCACATATGGTAAGGTGACCGTCAGAACGTTGGCAGACGTGTGCTGGACGACCATCTTATCCTTCTTCACAGTCCGAACGTTGACTCGTTTCATCAGACTTCCTGAACTTTTCGCACTTCGTGAATGCCGTTGACGATACCCTCGCGCACGGCTTCCGAAATGCCCGCCTTGATTTCAGACGCCAGCTTAACGGTGCGGTCGTCCATCGACTTGATCAGGGCATCCATTGTTGTTTTTGGGATAAGTTTACCGGTGGCAAGCAGCCACACGTTTAACACAAGCACCGCAATGGTGCCACCTGTATTGACAATCTCAAACCAATTAATAGTTTCCATACCTAAAGTTCCTCGTAACTTCTCATAAGATTCGCCGTGAGATTAGCAATAAAACCGACCTGCACCAAACTTGGTACATCCGTGAAGGTAAAAGCCTTCAGCGACGCCAGCACCTTGCCGGTCTCGTCGTAGCGGGTAAAGCTGATTTGATAGCGTTTGTCTTTCGGGAATATCTGATAGGTCACGGTCAGATCCGCGCCCGGCACCTGCTCGGGCTCGTCGGGGTCGGTCTTCGTGCCTTTGGGCGAAAACGATTTGCCGAGGATGCTGGCAACATGCCGCCCCAACAGTTTTGTGGCTTCGTAAAAATCTGCCAACTGTTCACGGGTGACATCCTTCAGCGCGGGCGTGTTGATCTTCACAGTCTTGCCGGTGATCACAGCGCGGACCTCGCCGCCCTTGAAAGACGCGGCAGGGTTCTTGATCGTGCGGTTGGTTAGCTTTGCCATAGCAGCTCCTTAAGGCATTGGGACGATGCAAATTTTATAAGCAGGCAAGCACACAGTCGGCAAAACTGTCGGCGTGCGCGTCACAGAGACAGGCGTCACAGTCACCGGCGAAATTGTCGGCGTGCGGGTCGCGGTCTTCGTTGCTGTGGCTGTTGCCGTGCTCGTTTGTGGACCGGTGGTATTTGTCGGCGAATTCGTGCCTGCCACGCCGCCCGTTGGGGTGATGGCGGGCAGGTTGAATATCGTATTATCACGAATGATGACACCAGGTGAAGCCGAGTACACCGTGCGAAACAATCTATTATTTTCAATGATCACATTCGACGGGGAAACGCCGCCCCCCACAATTACCGACCAGCGATAACCAAGCGTCACAGTATTGCCAGCCACATACGCATTGGTCAGCGCAGGGTTTTGCGCCCCGCTCTCATGCCCCCATAAGCTGATCCCATCACGGCAGCCCTGAATAGTGTTGTTCAAAATGCGCAAACCATCACGCCCCGCATTCCAGCCGGAATAATATTCGTACCCGCTGGCAATGGCGAACGACTCACGCCCGCCAACGTACTGGGCTTCGCATGTCACAAGGTTGTTTTGGATCAGGGTTCGAGGCGAAGCATCTGAATAGATTGCTACCGCCCAGGACTTGTACACCAAGTTATTTTCAACGACCGCATCCGGCGACATGGTGACGGCAATTGCCTCACCGCATACATCGTGAACTACATTCCCGCGAATGGTCACAAAAGCAGAGCCTTTCTCTGCCTTGATGCCTGAACCCCAAGCGCCCGAACCACAGTTCGGGAATACACCATTTTCAAGGACGGCATTTTGCACTACGTTGTTCTCAATAAGGACGTGATGCGCAAGAGCCGCATTGGGGTTGGCATATTGATTACCCACGCGGATGGCGTGAGACGTGCTTCCCGTCACCGTGCAATCGTGCAGGCGCACGTATGATCCAAGGATCAACACCGACTTGACCGGAGCCGAGCAGGTCACATCAAAATAATCATCTGCCGTGCCAGACTGTGCCACCGTGGCGTTCCCACCAGAAAGAATCAGATCCGGCGCGAAGGTAGATATAACAGCAACCGCCAGAGCCGCGCTGCCTGCTAATAAGTAATAACGCAGATTTTTTTTCATGCAATTATTTTCCTTTACAACTGCTCAATGACCGCAATCACCCAATAAATGTTCACGCTTGCATATCTCCAATGAGACCTGCTTGCAAATATGCTGCACCCGCGTCTCCATAAAAAGTGGTTGTCCCGCTGTTACCACCCATTTCCAGCGCCTGAAAATAGTGATATCCAACACTGGCATACCCTACATACCGCGCCTGCCCATACACAATTGAACCTGAAGAACCGCCAGATGTATACGTATCTGCCGAGTTCGCGCTGGTAGAATCCAAACCCAAACCAAACCCAAACGACCAACCAGCGCTATTGCTTCCCAAACCGTTGAAAGATACATCCAGCAAGTCATCGACAACGCCGAGAAAAACTTCAACTCGGTTGGCGTTGGAATTATCCCAAGCGCGCCAAGTGGCAGTCGAATACGTCCAACTGTTCGTAGTATCAACCAACTTCAATTTTCGCCCCACGCGGTTATACATATTGAATAAAAACCGCTTCGCGTTGCTGTCTTCGGTCGCGCTCGTGCTGGTACTGTAAAAAGACCCAAGATACAGCCGCGTTTTATCGCCGCTCTTGCAATAACGCCCATCCTGTATAGATATGGCAGTGGCGCGTGTTGTGCCATTCGTCCAGGCTAATTTCTCCAGCGCTAGCACCCCAGAAGAAAGATAAGCAAAAACATCATACGGCAAACCACTCGTCACCGTTCCAACCGCCAGGGTCGTCTCAGAAAAGTCGATCAGGTTCCAATGCGTCCCGCTCCACAATTCAATTTTGTTATGCCGCAAAGGTGAATAATAGATAGACGTCGCCCCCGTCACATCCGAAGTCGTCACCGGCGTGCCAGAGGTCAACGTCAACCGCCCACCCGGAATGACACCCAGCGAGCGCGGCGTGCTGCTCAACACATACCAGCCATTCGCCCCATCCGAAAGGATGAACGCCGTGCCATTGCTCTCCACCCTTCCGATCACCGTTGCCCCAGCATTTTTGACCGTAATTTCATACGAGCCGCGGTTGATCACATAAAAAGCATGGTTGGTCGCCGCCACCGCAGGCAGGGTCAGGTCACGCGCCGCCGTCGGGCTGAATGATTGGATCGGAAAATCCGAATTCGTCAGCGTCACATTGCCGGTCATGCTTTGCGTGCGCACATAACTGGAATACGCCGCCGCGCTCATCAATTTATCAATCGCGGTTTTCTTCTCGTTTTGGTAACTCGCCAGATTGTCGTTGAGATCATCCGTAACAGACGTGATTGTGTCGTACGCCATTTTATACTCCTATAAATACAGCAAAAAGATAGGAAGAATTCAAGTTCATGGAACTTCCTGTGTTTTGCGATACTTCAAGCTGTAAATAATCGCCGCTTGTCAAAAGTGCAAGAGTTGCACCACTCGGAATAACATCATCACCAGAAATTGACGGAGTGCGCGTTTGCAAAATATAAGTTGTGTTATTCTTTTTGATGTCACTTTGTCTATATCCGGCACCGCCATTGTCGTCAAATTCATTCGTGAAACCAATCACGTACAAACCAGTCACACCAATGGTCAGCTTGGTTGGGTCGCCGCCAGACCAGGTGACAGACCTTGAAATAGTTGTCGAAGCAAAAGTCACCTTCGTCAACGTCCCGGTGCTGATCGATTGCGCCGTGCCACGATACGCCATGCCAGCGATGTAACCGCCCCACTCTGGGGCAGTCGCGCCGCTATTCATACGAAGAACCTGATACGCCGAGCCCTTTGCCAGCCTGCTCTTGGCAGTGGACGAGGTGTAATACTCCATATCGCCTGCCGTGGTACCCACCCAAATGGCGGTGAAGTTCCCCTTTGTGTACGTGTTGTAATCGGCAGCGGCATAGGTCGCACCGGTCACTGCCGTATAACTATTATCGAACGCCATCCAACACCTCCACGATCACCGTTTTGCCCGGCTCTACCACCGCATGAGCGATTGCCGCATTTTGCTTGCGCAATTCATCCAGCGACTCTTCTGGCTTCCACGAGCGCACGAGCGGAAACTCACCCTGCGCTGACTTGATCACAATTGCAGGCTGTGCCAGCCCCGCCCGTTCCAGCTCGGTCGCGCCTTTGATGTCATTCACCGGGCGCGCCAAAATCAATGCCTCGATCTCCCGCCACTCAGCCGGGACCTGTACCGGGCGCAAATATCCGCCGTTGATGCGGTTCACACAACTCCAGCAGAAGAAGACCGGGTCTTGCGGGTCTATAAACTCATGCCCGCCACACTCGCACTCTGCCAGCCATTGCCCCTGGTGGATGTACGCCCGCACCGGCTCGCCCCGCCCGGGCTGATCGATATCTTTGATGTTGACCAAAACCGCCCGCTCTTTATGCAGTTTTTCTTGCCAGCGTTTCAGAAAGCCGCGCACACTGCCATCGGCTCCATACCGCAAAGAATAATGCCGCGCCGTCACGATGAAATTTACGTTTTCCATTAGTAGTATCCACTTACTGCTGTGATAACAGTTGGAATTTCATTATCCGTCACAGAGGGTCCAATGGTCAAAAGGGTAGAAGATGAACTTTCCTGCTTTGCGATCAAATAATAGGGTGTCTCTGTAGTCACTTCCAACTCTTTGAAGGCGCTTGCAGAAAAGCTGACACCGGCAACCCCAAGAACAGCAATGTGATCCATAAATTCAAGATCGCTTGCGCTCGAGGAAGATGTAGATAAAGCAACAAACAACTGAGCAACAATTGAGCCGCCTGAAATCGTGACCAAACATTGAAACTTTACCCGCCATAAACCAACTGGAATATTGATAACGTGAGAACTGTGCAAGTTGTAAAAAGTATCACTCACCGGTGATACCCGAGAACGCACAGTGGTGTCTGTAATTTTTACACTCCAATTTTCTTCACCCACAGTAAACCCAAGCGGAAAGCGCGCAGTGCTATACGCCACGTCTGTGATGGCGGCGTCGGCAAGGTCGAAATCCGTGCCGCCAAAAAAGGTTAGCGTGGTGCGGTCGTTGCCCGAGTCATAGGCGCTCACCGCGTGCAAAATAAAAATCAAATAACCCGCGCCTTGTTTGCAGCGAAAGCGCATCCCCGGCGTAAAGGTTTCAGTCACATCGCCGCTGCGGTACATCTCAAAGGTATTGCCGTCAGCGTTTGCGCTCACATACGTCCACGTGGCGGTAGCATCATCTTCAATCCAGCCAGTGGTTGAAAGCGCCGTCACCTGCGTCTGCACCGGACGGGCATAATCATTATTCAAAGGGCTCATACAGCCTCCAATCAAAACCAACACCAAAAAAATCCATATATATTTCTTCATCACAACCTCCACAGCTAATCGCTAAAAGCTAACAGCTAAAAGCTAACTACCATCCAAACGTACTCGTGCCCCAAGTGAACGGGAATTCACCATAGTCACCGCTGGCGATGTAAGGCTCCAAATAAAACGAGGTCTTGAAGCGTTGCAAACTCTCATCCAGCGATGCGTGCTCTATCGCACCCACCCGAAACGACCGTCCGCCAATGCCCAGCTTATTGCTCGTAAAGGTCACCACATCAAACAACTCAATCGGGAATTGCTTGCTGTAGTTACTTTCCACCTCCACCACCGGGAAGGGATGCTGCCCTGCCAAGAACGGACCCAGCAGGTCGGCAAAGCTAACCGCAGTATTCACGTTCTGCTGCCAGGGTAAATCCATAAAGAACTCACTCGGGTCTGCAACCGTGCTCGGGTCGCGCGGGTAGTACACATCAGACACATTGCGTTCGTAGATTGCCTCGCCCGTGATTTGAAAGCTGGTCACATACGCCGTGGAGCCGCTCGAGTTCACGATCTCCCGTTTGGCACGGTCACCCAGGCGCGTGATGGTCACCGTGCAACTTCCGCTCACGTCGCTGCCGCTGCCATTCGCCGCGCTGTTGATGGTGTAATCCACGTTTGCCACGGGCGTGTCCAAACTCAAGGCGGGCACGCTGTTGCCATTGAAGGTCAGGCTTACAAAATCGATCAGCGGCTCAGTCGTAAGAACGGCAACCGCATCACCAAACTGCTCATACAAAAGCGCCGAGCCGGTGCTGTTGCGCACGTGCGTTTTCAGTTGCACCACGTTGCGATAGTTCTCCCACGGTTGCGGGTTGCGAATATCTTTCGAGACTTCACTCTGGTCAAAATCTGCTACCGAAGCCGCCACGGTCGTGCGGGTGATGTAGCGTGCGCTTCCATCTGCGCCGATGAAGAAATTGCCCAAAAATGAATTCGCCAAACTCTCGCACTCTTCTGCCGCAGTGCGATCTCCCGACCCGTAAAAATACGGGATGGTGTCACCGCTCACAGTCAGGTTACGCCCCCAGCGGGTTGACCAGTTCACCGCGTCCAGCACCGCGCCGATGGCGGCATCCACGGTAATGCCGGTCTGCAACGCCACCCGCGCCTTATTGCGCAAACGACTGAAGCCATCGTCCACATAAATATTCACCTTCGGACGGTCGCCATACATCGGCAAAATTTCTGTGATCACACCATAAAAGACATTGTCAATCGTCTCGCTGCTGGCGGTCAGGTCACGCACACGAATGCGCACCTCTTTGCCACGGGTCACATTCGGGTATAAAGGCGACGCCGAATTCCAGGCATCGTACCTGCCGTCATCGTTCCACAGCGTGATCACCGCCTGCCCGGTCGGGATAGACTCATAGCCCTCGCCCGTGCTCTTCAGCATAGACGTGCGCCCGCGTTTGGTGGTCAAGCCGCACACCCGCAGCGTCTCATTCGAGCCATCAAACACCCCGTCGCCATCCCAATCCACCTCAAAACCCCAGGCAAGCGAAGCCTCCAGCGTACTCGCGCCGAATTTTGTCGATGTACCAATTCGATTCCAACTACCAAAGCGCCGGTCAACAGAGACCACTACACCCTCCCCTGCGCCCGCGCCTTGCGGATCGCATCGAAGATGATCGGCTCCAACGCGCCTTTGGCTTTTTCACGGTCGGCAGTGTTGACCACGCTGTTAAAGTTGATCGTCACATTTACCGCGCCGCCGCTCATGCCGCCCGCCATTGACGTGGCGCCCTTATCGCGTACAAAGTACTCTTCATTCGAGTTCGCCATAATTGCAAATGTGTCTGTCGGATGCCCAGCAGGCACCGGCTCAAAGCCATGCGTGCCCGCCGCGTTACGCGAGCCATTTCCGTACACGTTGTTTTGCGTTGAGTTGCCCGCCTGGCTGTAGATCGTATTCAGCGACAGCGTGAAGGTTTTCTCAGTGATCAATCCTTCGATCAGCCCATTCGCCTCGTTGATCATCGCCTGCGTCTCTGCCACCGCCGTTTGGTGATACACGCCCCACGCCACACCCTTCTCGGTCAACCAGATCAACTCCTTATCATCCAAAATGCCGTCAGCCGTCAACTTGCGCTCCAAATACCCAAGCAAAATGCGCTTGTTATCTAACTCAAACTGATCCGCCGCCGCAGTCGTCTGCTGCTGGTTCTCGGCGATCTTGGCGTTAACTTCCTGAATCTGGGTCGATTGTTCAGAATACCCCTGCGCAATCAGACCTTGCTTTTCCTTTTCAAGCTCAATGCGCTCTTGCTCAAGGCTCTTGGTCGTTTCCATGTAACTCTGATACGTCGAATTGACTGAGCCCAGCGTGCTCAAAAATTCACGGTTCGCGTCGCTCGCCGCCTTGATTGCTTCCGCGTCTGCTTCAGTTGCTGCCGTATTGGCTTTTGTCGCGTCTGTATTGGCGTACAACGAAGCCAGCCCATTCATTCGGGCGGTGCTTGCTTTATCTATTTCAATAGCCGCTGCTGCCATTGTTAAAGCTTCTTCGCGGTTTCTTGCAGCACCTCCTATCATTATTTGATTCGCCCTTTCTTGCAGCGAATTAGAATCTCTTGTGGCTTCGTTCCATTTTTTTAAATTATCAATAATTACTAGCGGGGGGATGAAGTCCTTCCAATTCAGCCCGTCATCTACTTGCATTTGAATGACTTCCAGTAGGTCAGTAAAGGCTGGAACCATCTTTGTACCCACGCTGATTTTTACAGCATCAGCCGTGTCGTTCAGGCTATCAAGTTGTTTTTCGTATTCACGCGCACTCTTCAGCGCCGCTTCATCAAGAATCAATGCTTTATTAATGCCTTCGCCAGCCGCAATAATCTTATCGCTGCCCTGCTCCATCAGCTCGACAAAACTGCCCCAGTTTTTACCGAAGCGTTCTTGCATGAAGTTGGCTTTTTCTTCTTTGGTGGTAAGGTCGTTATAGGCATCAGACATGCCCGCCAAACCCTGAATGGAGTAATCGTACACATCCCCATTCTTTTGCATGATCTTCAACAGGTCTTCTTGTGATACTTTGTAGTCATCCGTTAATTGGATGAGTTTCGAGCTTTCCTCGGCTGATAGGCGGCTTACGTCGGTAATTTCACGCACCTTATTGGCGTACTCTACCGCCACACCACCCGTCTGCTCCCATATTTTTTTAACAGCGTATCCAGCCGCAACCAAACCACCCGCCACCGCAGCCGCGTCTGTAATAGCCCGCTTGACCTGCACCAAACCTTTAACAGCCTGCTCATCAGCACTGCCTTGTTTTTTTAGGTTTATGATGACATCAAGAACAGATCGCGCCATTCAAAAATCTCCTGTTATCGTCTCGCATAACTTCTGTAACCGCTTGCCGCTCTACGCTTCGCCAGCACGTTCTCAAAATCCTGCTTGGCTTTCGCAAAGTCTGCCTGGTCTTTATCCAACTCATCGATTGCATCCAACGCGTCTGCGGTCTCTTGGTCTATCTCGTTTACCGTCCATGGTGTGAAAACTGAAAAACCGAGCAACCGGTTGTAGCGTCGCGCCCTCAGCGTATCGGCAATAAAGGCATGGCTCGTCCGCTTGGCACTGGCAATCTCACCCAGCGCCGCATCTAACTCGCCTTTTTTTTTGCAAGGTGTTCCTTGCGCAGATCCCAATACGCGCCGATCAACCACACCCAAAAGGACGGGTCCTGCTCGCGCCATTCGGCGATATTCTCCAATGTCACATGCGTCGCCGCATCTGCACCTTGCGAAAGGATGACGCGAAACCACTCAAAGAACTCATCATCCTGCCCGTCCTTAATAATGCGGTCATGCTCTTTCAGCATCGCCAGCGTCGGGTTCACCCACGCCAAAACCGTTTTCCCTGCAAGAGCTTCGTCATACTCTTGCAGGTTGATCGGCTTCAACACTTTCGGAATTTTTATTTCCATATCACCTTTGCTCCCCTCTCTGAATGCGCAGCATTCGGGGAGGGGCTGGGGGAGGGGTTAGTACGCACTCACATTTGTCACAACATTTGCCTGAAGCATCTTCGCGCCGGTCGGGTCATAGAACCCGTACAGCGTGGCAGCGTGCAGATTGTTGTTGCGGTCTTCGCTGCTCAACGGCGAAACCGATTGCCACGTGCCGCCGATGTCCAGCGTCAGGCTGTGGCTTACGCCCGAGCCGATTTGTGCGCCGCTGACCTTCAAGCGCACTACCTGAAAAGTGTTGGCTTGATGAGCATCAAAGATGGCATCGGCATCGCTGTTGCCTTCAAATACAAAGCTGGCGGTCACTTCAATCAGACCTTCGCTGTGTGTGTTGAAATAGCGATACGCGCTGCCCGAAAAAACAGGCTTCACACCGGTGACAATCTCAATATCGAACGAGCGCAAGATGTTGGCTTTTTCGGTGCCGCCCACGCCGCTCCAAGATGTGTCAAGGTAAAAGCGCGCCAGCTTGGCGTTGATCGGCTCTGCCGTCGGCAATGAGATTGCACTGGTGAAGCTGGTCGGGGTGAGCTGCCGCCCGAAGAAATCCGCCTCTACATTGACCGGGCTGGGTTCCATGCCCTGAGCCACTTCGCCGCTGATGCGGATGCGCTCAAACATGCAATACTCGGCTTCAAAGGCTTGGGTATCATCGCCCAATTCAATGGTGAGTGAGTCGGGGCTGTTCGCCGCCGTCAACGAGGGTGAAAAGTTCCAGGCATAATCGCTCTGGCTGGCGGTCGTTTCAGAGGGGGTCACACCGCCCTTGAGCCCGCAACCAAAGAGCACCGGCAACTGTTGGAAGTAGCCGTGTTCGCTGCTGAGGGTGTTCATGTACAGCAAGCCACCCTTCACCGAGCGCACCGCAGGCGCATTGATGCCCACATCTTCACGCGGATACACCGGCGCGGTGTCAGAATTCACCGCTGGGGTGCGCCCCAACATGATTGTGTCGGCATCTACCGCTGTGCCGCGTGTGCCTTCTTTGCCAAACTGCACCTTCGAAAAGTATCTGCTACCCATCGCTCACATCTCCTTTCGAGCCAAGCGGCTCGACCTTTGACTTTTGACCTTTGACCGTTTCTTTCACTTCTTCGTACAAACCAAGCATGACCGCCTGCTCAAGCAAAGCGCCCACGCCATCTTTTTTGGCTTGCTCATCCGTAATTTCATGCGGCAGACCGGGCACGCCCATGCCTTCGCCGATAAATTTGTATTTTGTCATTGCTTCTCCTTTTTCCTCCCCTCTCCAAATATCCGCGAAGCGGTATTTTGGGAGGGCTGGGGAGGGGTCATCTACTCACGGTTAGATCACCGCTAACGTTTTGATACACTTCCCAACGCACCAAAATGCCTTCGTGATCGGGTTCGTTGTCTTTATTGCGATACACAGAAAACTGCATGGCGTTCGCCGTCTTTTGCAAAATTGAAAAATAGGCAACCAAGCCGCCCAGCTTCATTTGCGCGGCACACGCCCTCAAAATAATTTCGTAAAACTTCAAAATATACGGAATGTTGGCAGGCGAAACATCCGTGGTGAGATGAAACTCGGTCTGCCCTTTCCAAAATATTTCCAGCGGACCGCCTTCGCTGTATTGCACTTCAGGGTCGTTGACGTAGGAAATCGCACAAGGGATATGCTCAGACGAAACCGCCAACGGCAGCTCGTTGCGCTTGAACACGTAATACGAAGTGACCTGCTTGCCGTGCGGGTCAGTGATCGCCATCACTTCGCAAAGTGTGTCGAGCCAGCTTTCCATCCAATTCGCCATTATTTTCTCGCTAAATGGTTCACAACGGCTTCTGCCGCGCGCGCCATTTCAGGGTTTACTTTGTCGTCAGCTTGTTCTTGTCCGCGCTCCATAAACTTGAGCGCAGGCACGCCGGGGTGCTTTTTGATAGTCACATTCAAGCTCGGCACATACCCGATTGCGTGCGGCGGTGCACCATATTCGTGAACGTTGATGTACCAAGCCTTCGTGCCATACTTCCAGCCCACGCGCCCGGTGATGTTCAAGCCCTTGCCTGATACTGCTTTGCGGAATTCGCTTTTCGCCAAGCCCGTGCGCACAGGGATATTTGGCTCGATCGCGCCTTTAATCTCACTCGTGGCGCGGTGCATGGCGGGATAAAAATACTGGTTGGCTATTTTTGGAAATAGCTTCAGCATATCGATCTGCCAGTTCACATCGGCGGCGTTGAAATCAATCTTGTAACTCATGCGGCTCTCGCAATGCGGTACTGGTTCATGACCTCATCCAACTCATGCGGCAGGATGTAGGTGTACATGGCAGTGCCGGTGGCTTCGTCACCCGTGCGCCCGGCGTAACCCGTGGCGGCATCTTTCAACATGCGCACTGCGATCTTGCGGGTCAATTCGTTCACATCGGCGGGGATCTGCTGGCGCGAGATGGCTGTGCCTTGTGTGTGCGTGGCAGCCGTTGACCCGTTCACGCCGCGATCGATGGTGAATTTGCGGTACACGTCCACATTGGCGTTGATCAGGTGACTGGTCTTTGTGGTCTTGTTCCAACCGCGCTGCAAGTACACGCTGTTCGAGTTGATATCGATGACTTTGGCTTGTTCAAAATCAAAGCGGATGATCTCGCCCACGTTCAATGCCGCGCCGCTTGCCACGGTGCAGGTTTCGGCGTTGGCATCTAGTGCCGCGCCCAGGGTGGTGACGGCTGTCACCGGTGTGGTGGTTTCGCGCACGAACAGCCATTCACTATCCACCAGCAAGACCGCGCCCGGTGAAACTTTTGCGCCGTTCGAAACTTGCAGCAGGGTGCCGGTCGTGTCGCTCAACGCAGCTCCGAGCGTAGCCCCGAGCGCAAGCGTCGCATTGAACAGCCCCAGCCTGCCGGTGATCACAATGCCATCGGCATCGGTATCCCATGCGCTGAGGTTGGTGGCGTCTGGGTCAATTTCGAGGTAGGTGTAGGGACCGTTTGCCCAATGCCCGCCATCCGGCTTGAGCAGATAGTCAGACCCGCTCAAGGTCGTGCCATCGTTGACGATGCTAGTCAGCGATAGCAGGCTGAATGGCAAGAAAAGTTTGGTGGATGTTTTCGGCGCGTTCAGGGTGCGCGTTTCGAGGACGGGCAGAAAATGCCCCACCCGCATGGTGAGCAGTTGCGAAGCCGCGAGCAGCTTTTCGAACACGCGAAACTCTTTCTCAGAGCCGCGCAATTCAGAGCCCTCGTGTATTTCGTTGACGGTTGCAAAAACCTGAACAGTTGCCATACATCTCCAAAAGTGGACGGGGTGCGGAAGGTCACCCCGCCCACAGGGGAATCAGCCTGGAAGGAGCAGGCTGGGATCCTTACGATTAGCCGAGCAAAAGCGCGACGTGTTCAGGCTTGAGGACTTTGTAGCCATAACAAACCTGCACCCAATACACGCCCATACCAACGCCCTTGTAGTTGCTGATCATGAACGAAAGCCCGGTGCGGTCATCGGTGATGACTTCGTGATCGCCAGCATCGTTGCCCATGATCGGCAAACGAGTCGCCAGCAACACAGCATTGCGGCTCAAAGCAACGTTCGGGGTGTTGTCGTTGCCAACGGTGATGGCGGCATTGTCAGCAAGAGCTTTGCGAAGACCCGGTTCAGCAATCACAAAGGAACCGCCAGAAAGAGCAGTGGTGACCACATACTTGTTGGTATCACTGGCAAAAGTGACAGTGTCACCAGCGAGAATAGTGCCAGAGCCAGTGTCAGCCGCGATGGTGGTTGCACCAATGGCATAGCCGCCACTGTTGTTCACCAAGTACGATGCGCCGGTACCTTTGGTGACAGCGGAGATTGCTGCAGATTCTTTGACAGCAAAGCCAGCCTGGTCAAGGATCACACCTTGGCGCAAAAGCGAATCACTGCCATACATCTGAACCTGAGCCTGTTTGCCGCGGATGTTTGCGCCAGCAGTGGTGTTGATGACCAAGGAACGATCAGTAGGAGGAGCGCCGTTGTCATCAAGGATCTTGCGAACTTGAGCAGCGTCGCTGTAATCGCCAGCGGTGCCGAAAGGCGTGGTGCCAGCGGTACCATAGGCGCGGGAAGCGCCCTGATAAGCCGCAGTCCAAAGATCGGTTTCCATCGCATTCACAGCCGCACGAATTGCCTGCGCAATCTGGTCTTGCTTAATGTTCAAGGCACCCGGACCCTTGTCCATTGCGTATTCTTCTTCGGCAGTCCAAGAGAATGGGTAGTACTTGCTCTTGGAGATGGTGATTGCCTTGTTGCTGATGGTCTGATCAGACGCAGAAGGCAGAGTCATGGACGGAGTGAAATCGCCGCCTGCCGAGTTGGCGGGGGTGATGAAACTGCGCACGGTTTGGTTCAGCGCCACAGCGTCGGCACTTGAATCGCGAGCCACAGAATTGACCATGCCGGTCAACTCGCGGGAAACGACATCCAATGCCACATAGGCATCAGGGATAAGGTTGGTAACGGTGTTAGCCATTTAATTTGCCTCTTTCTTAATTTTCGATCTTGCCACCAGCGCGGCTGAATTCAGCCTTCTTGGTGGAGTTGAGTGCGTCATACTCGGCGCGGGTCAAGGTCTTGCGCTTGGCGCTCGCGTTGCTTTCAGGCTTCTCAGCGTCGGCAGCGCCGCTCACAGAAACGCCATCAATCTGCGCCTGCAAACGGGTCTTGCGTTCCTGAAATGCCACGATCTTGCCGCTCAGATCTTCGGCTTCGGTCAGGCAGGTGTCGAACTCGGTCTGCTCTTCAGCAGTGAAATCGCGTGCCTCGGTTTCAGTCAATTGCATGAGCGCCTGGGCGCGTTCCACCTTTGCGGCGTGCGCCTTCTGGACTTCACGAATATTCATAGGGGTTTCTCCAAATACAAAATTCTTCGCCTGATCCAATCGGCTGCGGTTTGCATCGCGGCGCGCCTGCGCCTCTGCATCCACCACCTCCACCACGGCGGGCGCCTGCCCGTCTTCGGCTTCGTCTTCTTCAGGTTCAATAACCGCCGCGTTCAACAGAACCGACGGAACATTCACAAAATTTTTGACGGCGTTCTTCATGTCCACTTTGCGCCCGCCGCCAATCACGTGATGCGCAAAGCCCTTGTCCACAGCTTCTTGAGCAGTCATCCAGGTTTCAGCGTCCATCATGGCGGAAAGCTCGTCACGGCTCAAACCCGTGGCGCTTTCATAAGCGTTCAAAATGCCATCTTTGAAAACAACAAGATCATCTGCCATTTTGCGCATCACATCGGCATCCAGCATGGCGCCAAAGAACATATACGCCGGGTTGTGGATCATGAAATAAGCGGTGTCGTAGATGTTGACCTCATCGGCAGCCAGCGCCACTCCCACAGCAGCCGAGGCGCACAAGCCCATGATGTTGACGGTCACTTTGCCGGGGTATTCGGCAAGGATCGAGCGAATGGTCGAAGCCGCAAAAATATCGCCGCCGCCGCTGTGCAAACGCACCAGCACCGGTCCGCCGTTGCCCGCCGCATACAGATCATCCTTGAATTTTTTCGGGGTGACCTCGTCGCCCATCCACGAAAATTCAGAAATGGGACCTATCAGATCGACCTCGGCATCGCCGCCCGTCTCTGCGGCATTGCGTACCTGCCAAAAAGGCGCAAACGGCTGGGCGTTGCCATCAATTACGCGAATCGGTTGCTTATTCATAGACCATCTCCTCATGCACGGCAGTGATGATGCGCTCCAATAATTCAGTGGGCAGCGTCTTTTGCCATGCGTCCATTGTGTTGTTCAATTCATCCACATCCATGCCATCTAGCACACTCAGGCGGCTTGTCAAATACTTGTTGACGACTTCTTCAAGGTCGAGCCCCACGCCGAAGAGGTTGTCTTGCGCCTCGATCAACGGCTGGAACTGGTTGCTCATAAACTCAACATGATCCACGCTGTAAAATTTGCCGCACCATTTTTGGTACTCGTCCAGATTGCCTTTGACGAGGAAGCGTTTCACCGCGCCTTGCAGGTCGTTCAATTCGCGCTTTACCACGCGGTTGACGGCTTCTTTCCACAACGGCTCAAGCGCATTGGTAGCCGTGGGGTCTGTGCTGGCAGTATTATTGCCTGTCACCGGCACCATATTGGCAGGGCGCGTGTAAAGATCGCCGCCCGCATAGGGATTCATATTCTCGCGGCTGCGGGCTTCGTTCGGGTTCATAATGCCGTTGTTGATGGCTTTGACATACGCCTCATAACGGGTCGAAAGATCGCCGCGCAACAGGTCAGCAAATAAATGCTCAAAGAAATAATCCCGCCGTTCGTCTGGCAGTAAGATCTGCAAATTCAAAGACTCTTCGATGCGGGTTGTCCACGGGCGCAGGGTGTGCGCCACATACCACTGTTCTTGGCTATCAATGCCGCTGCCCCAATTGGAAGAGCCCTCGGTCATGCCCAGCATGAAAAGCGGAATCCGAAAGCCGCGCGCGAATTGGGTGATGGTCCAGTTTTGCGTTTCAATGAACTGCGCATCTTCTGGCGGCAGCCCGATCGTGACCAGATCCATATCTTCTTCGAGCACGCCCACCTTCCAGCGGTTTTCCTGCCCGCTGTATACTTCCATAAAACTTTCGCGCAGCATTTGAATGCCGTCTGGGGTCAACTTCTTTTTGGACTTCAAAGCAACGCCTGGGCGGGCATCGTTCTTGAAAAACTTCGAGCCAAAGTTCTCCGCCGCACGTGCCAAGCCGATGGCATTGCGCATCATAGCAATGCGGCTGTAACCAATCATCCCATCAAAGCTGAAGGCAGGGATGTGCAATATTTCATCTTTGAGAAAGACCCGCTTTCTGCCATCCACGGTGTTATAGGCATAAACTTTTTCACCCTTCACGCGGGTGACTTCCATTTTGTCTGGGCGCAGCGGGTAGATCTCTTGCACGGTGCCGCGCTTATCGGTAATCAATTGCCCGTAAAAGTTCCCCCAGCCCAGCAAATGCCCGAGCATAATTTCACGAAAGACCATGCTCGAATGTTCTTCATTCGGCTGGTCTTTCAAAAGGCGGTAATACGGATTGTCATACGCGCGGAATTTATTTTTGCCGCGCTGGGCATACAGCAAAAGCGGCAGCGATGAAATGTCTTCGCTGATGATCGTGAACGCCGCCAACACCGCCGGGATGGTGAGCGAAACTTCCGGCGTGATGACCTCATCCGTGAAAGCGCGTTCACCCCGAAACGGGCGCACCGCGCGCGGAACATCCGCATCTGCTTTTTGGGTACTCACAAAAAAGGCTCTTGCCATCAGCCAACCAATGCGTTATAGAACGCTATCAAGATCAACACCCCACCGGTTACGGTAAGGCTCCAACCCACCCCAAAATTCAAGAACACACCAAACGCCAGCAGCAGGATTCCCGCAATGAACAAAAGTTCTGACACGCCGAGGGCTTCGCCCAAAGAACGTGAAGTATTAAAGGGTTTATCAAGAGAATCGCCTGGCTTGTTTGGCATAAATGACCTTAAACGCAAAACCGCCTGCCAATGCTCCGAAGAACATTGGCAGGCGGTACTCTGCTTTCACCGATTAAGTTGTTTTGTGGGCTGGCACGTGTGCCGGGTCCACGTGTTTATTTTAGCACAATTTTATTTTTGTCAAGTTAAAATATTGGTGGTCAACGGTTGCGTTACCCGCTTGGGGCAACGTCATCATTGCTTGGATTCGCCACAGCCTGCCCCAAGTCGGTACGCTTTGTTAGGCGGCTGTTCCATCCTTGCTTCGCACCATTTTCTTCATTAGTTTCAGGACCACAGCATCCACAATCAACACACATAACGCTATAAACCTTCGGTCCACCATATTCTAAAGCCAGATAGTCTACATCGGTTTCTAAATTTTCACTACCACAAAATGGACATGGAAGTAACATATTTTACCTTTCGCAAAGCCGCCCAACGGCGATTTTCACCCGCCCGCCGTTTTCATAATATCAGCCACGCTTACCAGAGCCAAAGGCGGGTCGGTGTGCAAACAATGTTGGAAGGCTTTATGGACATTTTCCAATGCCGTTACGCCATCCGTGTTTTCAAACTCATCATGTTCTTCTGCGGCGAGTCTCATGCGCCATGAGAATTTACACTCGTCAATATATTTCTCGACAGGATGTTCTTCGTGCAGCTCTCCAAAAAAGCCGCGCCATTTTTTTATTGCCGCTTGTAATTCTGTAAAGTTACTCATTTTGCAAGAGCCTTCCAACGGTAAGCCTTACCCGCAAAGGGCGGGCGGAGACTCATTCCCTAAGTCCGAATAAACTTCGGGAGTAGATAAAAGATTGAGAGCGGCAGAATCCCCTTTGTCGGGTGCAGGCTTTGTTAGCCCGCGTCCTTGACGACAAGAACATTTGCAGCCCTTGCGTATCCAATCGTTATGGTTTCAAAGTTATCGGTTGAGCCAAATGTTTGCAGTTTTATATCTTCGGTTTCTCGTATGGAAATTGCAACTCGCACAATATTCGGCGTGTCTGACGGAACAATCATGACTTTGAAATCTTCTTTCATGTCATAGATTTTTTGTGCATACGCACCAAGTTTTATTAAGTTTGCTGTATTCATGTTTTCTCCTTACGCCAATTATACGGCGAAGCGGGCTAACGGTTTGCCTTACCTGCGCGGCGGGTTATGCCACACCTGCACGCTTACCACTACGATTTTTATGCAAGACACCTTTTTGAGCCGCAGCCTTAGCCACGTCAGGTGCATGCTGTGTTGGCTGTGTTACTGCCTTTATACGCTTGCCTACCCATTCAACAACTGGAACAGCAACGGCATTTCCTAATTGCTTATATCTTGCGCTATCGCTTTGTCCATCCGTCCAGCCATCGGGAAAGCCTTGTAATCTTTCACATTCAATCGGCATAAGACGGCGAACACCAACCATCGGAACTTGATTACCGCCTGTTCCCATGCGTGCCTGTAAGGTCGGAACAACTTCGCCGTTCTCGCGGATTGCTTCGCTTGCATGTGACATTTCCCAAAGGATAGGTGCTTCATGGTTTGTTGTCAAAGATGGCGAGCCATCTTTGACAATCTCGGCATTTGCTTGACCGTGTGCCATAACCATAGTTGTATTTATTCCACCATCGCCCTTGTCGCCACTGTGCGAAGGGTTTGCTCTAAGTGAGTAGGCAACGTCTTTCCCCACTTCTCTGCTCGGCGGATTATTCCATGAGCCGCTTTCGGACTCAAATAATACTTCGGCGGCGCTTCCGTTTCCAAAACTTGCGACAATGAACACACGTCTGCGCCGCTGGGGAACTCCGAAATATTGAGCGTCAAGCACCCGCCAGGTAACGCCATACCCGCGCTTCGCCAGCCATTGAACGATGACGGCAAAATCTTGTCCTTTATTGCTGGATAAAAGACCAGGGACATTTTCGATAACAACCCACTGCGGCTCAAGTTCATCAATAATTCTTGCAAACTCGAACCATAATCCGCTTCGCTTTCCAGCAATGCCCGCCCGCTTTCCTGCAATGCTGACATCCTGACAGGGGAATCCACCACAAACAAGGTCAATTGATTTTCGCTCATGTGTTTCTTTACCTACCTTTCGCACATCATCAAATAATTCAGCCTTCGGGAAATGACGGCGCAAAACAGATTGAGCGTTTTTATCAATTTCGCACACGGCTACACATTCCATTCCCGCACGCTCAAACGCCAAATCGAAACCGCCTATGCCTGAAAACAGTGAGATAAACTTCATGCTACTTTGCCTCTCGAAGGAAACAGCCAACGGCTTGCGTTACCTGCCGCCGATGGTAAACAGAACCACCGCGAGCAAAGCAACATTGATAAAAATTGACAACGCCAGCCCACGCCGCAAGGCGGTCAGGTGCACGCTTTGTTGGGCGGCGTTTTATTTGACAGTTGCCTTTATTGCGACTTCAAAATCTTTTTCTGTGTAAAGAACACTCAGCCCAATTATTTGAAAGTAAGCAACTTCATTTTCATCAATTCTGACACATTGAGAAAGAATTGTTTTTTCGTGGTCTAGCCAGTAATACTGACCTTTTACATATTTATTCATAAGACTCCTTTGCGGGCAAGTAGTCCGCCCAACGGTTTGCGTGATTTGTTCGGCGTCGTCAAAGTCATCGAAGTAATCTTCATCATCAAAGCCCCTATCGAAATCGCGCTCCATTTCATCGTCGCAATTATCGCAAAAGCCAGGATGGATAAATTCAAAACTTTCGATACCTGCCCAAAATTCACCACACATTTTACAAAAGACGTGCGTGTATGCGTGTTCCCAACAGTAGTAATAATCTGGTTCGTTGTTGGTGCGGAAACCTTCTTCATCAACTTCGTAATCTGGCAAGTAGCATTCGATAACATCTTCGCCATGCTTGTAACAACCCGCATGACTGCAAAAATGAAACTTATGTTTCAGAGAATTGATTATTTTATCGAGCATGATTATCTCCTTCGGAAAGACGCCGAACGGTTTGCGTTACCTGCGTGTGGCACAGGCAACTGTCCAATTATGAGCCTGACTGCCACACGTCAGGTGAACGCTTTGTTAGGCTTCGTCAATTTCAAACAAAGCCAAAACATCTTCCCAAAAATCCACGTCGAATAAAACCAACTCACCACACTCTGTACAATTAGACCAAAAGCCTAAATCGTCACGGGTAAACTTATTTAAATCAAAATAATGTTGTTCACACATAAGAAGCCTAACGGCTTGCGTTACCTGCATGGGTGGCGGGACTAGATCAAACTGTCAGATTCGCCACAGCCCACCCATGTCAGGTGCACGCATTGTTAGCCCGCAAGTACGATTTGCAACTGCGCCAACGATGCAAAAGACCAACCAAAAACAGCACTCCACCACCCACCGCCATATTTGCCTGCTTTGTAGATGGATATGGCAAGATTTATGATTGCAAGACCAAGATTGATATATTGAATCATTTTTATACCTTTCTGCACATTTGCCAAGTGCGGGCTAAC
>JAFLCF010000015.1:0-7086 GCA_017303735.1 Anaerolineae bacterium | reverse complement strand
GCGGGCTAACTCATGATTCTACGGCAGCCTGCCGCCTAATACCATCCATCGGCGAGACGACTAGCTTGCCGAGCACGTGTGTATATTCCATCGTGGTTTTAACATCTTTATGCCCCAGCAACTCTTGCACTGTGCGGATGTCATATCCCAATTCTAGCAGGCGGGTGGCGAACGAATGCCGAAACACGTGCGGGGTGACGGGTTTTGGGATGCCCGCCTGCCGCGCCGCAGCTTTGACCGCTTTTTGCAAACTGGATTCGTAAACGTGATGCCTTCTCTCATGCCCGCTTCGTGGGTCCACTGAGAACTGCCCAGCCGGGAAGACATACTGCCACTCCCAGGCATACGCTGCACTCGGGTTCTTCTTGTCCAACCGACCGGGCAACTCCACTTCACCGTACCCATTCGCCAAGTCTTCCAGATATTGCGCCCGCACCTTCGCCAAATGCAGCTTCAAAGCAGGTACAACCAACTCAGCCAAGATCGTCACGCGCCCACGGTTAGACTTGGTATCCTGCAGGGTCACAGTCAACCGCTCAAAATCCAGGTCTTTGACGCGCAGCCGCAGGCATTCCATCAAGCGCAGCCCTGAACCATACAGCAACTCAGCCATGATGCGATACACTCCGCTCATTTTGCTGATCACCAGCATAGACTGATCGTGCGTCAGCACCGTGCGAACTTGCGTTTCTTTGCGTGCCACCAAATGCGAAAGGTCGCCCACGTCTACACTCATCACTTTATACAAATACTTGATTGCTGATAAGGCTTGGTTTCGTGTTGCACCCCGTGTTTGATCTTCGGTCAGTGATAGGATGAAAGCCCGAATGCCCGGCTCTCCCACCTCTCGCGGATGTTTTGGCAAATGAAAGCGTACATAACGCCGAATCCAATCCATATAGGTCTGCTCGGTCTTGTAAGCATACTCTTGGATTCTCAAACTTTCCTGCACGGTTGCCAGCAATTTCATCCGCTTTTCCTTCCGTTCACGGTGTAATTGATTTATTCACTGTGATTATTTTATGCGGATTGCTTAAAATTGTCAAGGGTGTTTACACGCGCGAATAGTTGTATATCCAAATCCCCACCCCAACCCCAAGCATGGACGCAAGCCAGATATGCCAATATTCGATGAACCAACGGACTGAGGTCATGTCTGGATTGGTGAAGCGTGACCAGAGAACCGCGCCAAGACCAGCAAGCATAAATAATAGCCCGATTATTTCTAAGGGTTTATTGGTTTTCGGTTTAGGTTCTTCTTCTTCGTGCAGTTCTTGAAGAGCTTCTTCCCACTTTACGCCAAAGTTTTCTTGTAAAAAGGCAAACTGCTCAGCTTGCGATTCTCCACCTAACAGCATGGCTTGATATTTTTCAAGTAAATCTATATTCCAATATTTTGGAGATTTCATGCTTCACCTTCCATTCCTTCGTGCTTAATTTTAGCATAACCTACAAGCCAATCAATCCTCTTGTGTTATACACACTCGCCGCGCCATCGTAGAACTTCGCCCTTGCCATGCCGTTGACGAAGGCGGCGATGATGTCGATGCGCTTGGTGCGGGATGTGTTGAAGCCGCGCGTCTCTTTGACGAATTTGATCTGCCCAGATCCGTTCTTGTGAATGGACGTGTTGCCCCAATTCCAACGCGCTACGGGGTGACGCTCATGCACCAGGTTGCCGTTCTTCATGAGCATTTCGATTAGGTTCATGGGTTCGGTGACGTGGTTATAAAATTGCGGCACGGCTTCACCCTTGATACCGTTCTCGTCTAACTGCTGAAAGAGCCAGGTGGCAAGGCTTGGGTCGGTTCCCACTTCGACGATGTTCCACACGTTGGCATAATTCAGGATCTGCGCTTTGATGTAATTGAAGTCGATCACGTTGCCGGGCGTGGCGTGAATGAAACCGTCGGCGAGCCATTTGTCATACGGCACTTTGTCGCGGGTGATTCGTTCGGTCATGTTATCGGCGGGGATAAAAGCATCGAAGAGCACGTGCCACTTCTCTAGTCCGGGTTGAGGCGGGAAGATCACACATAGCGCAGAAAGGTCGGTGGTGCTGGATAAATCGCCGCCGATAAAACAATCCAACTGTTTGCCCATGTTGATCAAATCCTGCCGCATCGAATCCGCGCCCTGAGTGGTATCAAACAATTCGAGCGGTTGCCACGCTGAAAGTTTGGTGGTGAGCCATTGGTTGAGGTTGAGCCAGCGGAATGTTTTTTCGTCTGCGGGGTGCAGCTTGGCTTGGCGCGCCAGCGTGCGGAAGTCTTCGATGTTGATGGTGGTGCCGAGCCCGGGGTTTGCCTTGTACCAGTTGGCTTCGTCGTAAATGTCGTCGCCTTCGTAGGCGTAAATTTTGACGTACCAGGTCGGGTCGTCGCGCTCGCTGTCTTTTTCTGCGCGGGCGTTCAGAATGTTGACGGCTTTCTCATGCACTTCCCACGCGATCGAGACGCGGTCGGGGTCTTCGCCTGCGGTGGTGATGACGTAGCGCAAGGGCTGTCTGCGCGCCAAACCCACGCCGCGGGTCATGATGTCGTATAGTTTGCGGCTGGGTTGCTCATGCAGCTCATCGAAGAGCACCACGGTTGGGGAGAATCCGCTTTTGCCGCTGTACTCGGCAGAGAGCACCTGGTAAGCGCTTTTTGTTTCGGTGTTGAGGATGGTCTTGGTGGAGTCTTTGATCTTGACGCGCTTCTTCAGCGCCGGGCTTTGCTCAATCATCTCGACCGCGCGATCAAAAATAATCGACGCCTGTTTGCGGTTGCCCGCCACGCCGTAGATCTCGCCGTGGGGTTCTTCGCGGTTGAAGAGCGAGAACAACGCAATGCCCGCGCCCAGCTCGCTTTTGGCGTTCTTCTTCGCCACCTCCAAATAAATATCCCGATACAACCGAAAGCCGTTGTCGTTCAGCGTGCCATACACGTTGGTGATGATGTCTTCCATGTAGGGCATCAGCACGAACGGCTGACCGTGAAAGTCACCGGTCAGCTTGAGATGGCTTATGAATTTGAGCGCACGCTCCGCTTTCGTTGGGTCAAAGTGCATTATGCCTTATTTTCTTGATGAAAATATTGCCGTAAAAAAATATATCCATGCAAGTAATTCACCAACTTTCATTTCGGTGATCGGTCTGCTCAAGTATCCTTTTATGTCAAAGTCCATAGCAGGTAGAAACTTTAAGATAGCGACATAGACTAAAGCAGCAGTTATAACTGCTGTTAAAACTCCTATATAAATATTTTGTTGTATAAGTTTTTTCATTTTATTTCCTTCCGTGTGGTGGTTATTTCAAGGCTTGAATATCAATTCCACAATCGAGAATCATCAGCTTGGGAACGTCCCGACCGTCAAAAAAACTCTTCCATTGCTCGCGCAAATGACCCATCGCTTCGTGCGATAAAACACGCTCACACTTCAAAACATACACCGGCGCAATCTCCAACGCATACACGTTTTTCAATGGTGCGCCACACTGCGAGCAGATCAATTCGTTACCGTTTATCTTGAGGGTTTCTGTACCGCAATATTCACACTTGATCGGGTTCATGGGGTTATCCTTCCGTTTTACAAAACATCTTCCATCGGGTCGTCGCTCTTTTTTTCTTTTTCGGGCGGGTTCACACCGGCACGGCTGCGCGGGGTGAGGTATAGGCTTTGCGCAATCTTGTGCAACAGTCCGCGCTTAATGTCCAAGCGCCCGTCCCATCCCTGCACGCGGGCGTCAAGGGCGTTGTACTGCGCCAAGAGATTGACATAGTTTTTCATGTCATCGCCCTTGGGTCGCAGTTTTGAGATCTGCGCCCAAATATCCTTCGCCTTTTTTTCAGTCTCTTTGCGCTTGCCTTCCAGCCAGATCACTTCCTCTTCGAGCTTGCAGTAGATCACCAGCGTCTCTTTATCAAATGCCGTGATGATCGGCGAACCATCCTGCGCGGCTTGCGTCTCATTTTGCAGGGTCAGCTTCTCGGTCCACACCGCGGCGGCTGTGCGCAGTCCGCTCAGCTCCTTGGGCGGCTTCACCGTCAACTGCGTCACCGGCGCGATGGCAGACTCCGCTTCGGTGCGCGCGGCGCTGTCCGCTTTGGAGGTGTTACGTCTGCTCAAGGAGTTGGGTTTAGCTGCTGGCATAATCTTTCAAAAAAACTCTATCGGGAATTTTTCACATTGGGGAAAAAATTTATGCGGTTGCCCATACGAACGGTCTACACGCAGGTAGTCAACTTTTTCATCCCCCTCCCCGTATGTGACCAAACCCACCGTCATGGACAGCCGTCTTCCGGCTGTGACAGGAGGCACAGCGTGCCACCAGGTATTGATCAGCATCAGGGTCGAGGACGCCGCGTGCTAGTAGTTCGCGCCGTGTCTCAGGCGAATGATCAGGGACAGTGGCAATCGCGCCGCATTTGCAGAATGGATGTGACGCAAGGAACTCAGCCCTGCGATCCTGCCACTTGCGACCGTATCCCCTACGTGCAGCGGACGGACGCTGGTCTGCCCGCCGCACAGGGATGGTGACGTTATCGTGCAAGGGACATGGTCTATGATTAGGACACCATGAGTTCTTGCACGGTTGCTTCACCTTTGTGGGCATACATTATCCAGCAGGGAATGAGTATGTGACGCCAGCACGGGAGGCGAGTAGATGCCAGCCCTTGGTGCCGGTGAGACCTGAGACATAAGCCAGCAAGATACCAAGAACCTTGGCAAGCTCATACACTTGGGCGTCCAATCCGCTGATGTCGAAGGAGGGAGCAAAGCCGAGGTAAACAGCAACACCAACAAGGGTGATGAGGTTATAAACAGCAGACCATTTGCCACTGTCGCCAGCAGTGACCACGCCCGCGTACTTGAGCGCGTCGATCAGCACAAAGCCGAGAAGCTGAAAGCCTACCAGCGAGACAGCCACGGCATAGATGCGCTCAATGTCCAGCCCTGCCCAGTTGAGCAAAGCCACGATGACAGCAATAAGCGCAAGCGGAAGACCAAGCGTTTTAAAAATTGTTTCGAGTTTCATTTCATATCTCCTATTTTTGATGCGGATAAAACGAAAACGCCCAGGCTCACACGCATTGAAACGTGCGAACCCGGGCGGAACTCCGGCTTATCCTGTTGATTTGTCACTGGTAATTATAGCACTGCGCGGAGGCGTTGAATATAAAGTCTCCATAAGAATTTGAAACTTCTTGGTATTTTCTTCAAGAGTCTTATCGTTCGAGTGCCAGTGGTAGACGGTTTGACACTCCCCGCAAGTCTTGACCAGGTCATACACCACATCACCATCAACATCGGTGAGGACGGTGATCTCTTTGGCTGTCGGCACGATCTTGTAGACATAGCCTTGGAAGACACGGTCGCACTTTCGGCAGCGGACTGGGTGGTCTTCTACCTTTGGTTTATCTGGCATCACACCACCTCTTCGGTTTTGACAACCGGCTCACCATACAACTCAACGAAAGCCGCGCGCCAATCTTCCACGGACGTGTTCATGGACATTGCTATCTTGAGCTGTGTCACCCGCTTATCATCCCGCAAGTGCAGACGGTACGCATCGGCGAACGGACGCAGCAGATCTTCCAGCTTTTGGATGCGTTCTTCTGGGCTCATGCCAGCACCGCCTCTTTTGCAGTCGGCATGAGGAAAGCCGCAATGCACACGGCGTTGTTTTGAGCCGTTTCCATGCGGCGACGGGCGTCGGCTAAAGCGGAGAGCCGCCCGGCAGTTTCGAGGTCTGCCAGTACCTTCGACCATTCCAACGCATCAAAGATCGGGCTGTTCTCAAGTTCTGCGATACGTTCGCGGATTGGGTCTATATTGCTTTGAAACATTTCACACCGTCCTTTTTTCTGCCAATTGCTTGACCTGATCGGTCACGTCGAACAGTTTCTGCTGCTGGGCTTGGATGTAGTTTGTGACCTGCGGAATCTGCGTTTCGGCTTTCATCATCTTTGCCACGGCGCTTTCGTAGGCTCTGACGAAGTGCGCGCGGTCGGCTTCGAGGTTGGTACCGGGGAACTGTCTGCGGTGCCAGCCTAGCTGACGGGCGACTATACCCACGATCTCATGCCGCCAGTGATACTCTTCCGGCTTGTGAAATTCACCGTCGCGGAAGACAGGCACAGGCGAAGGTAGAGGCGCTTTGAGCACGTCTTCCCAGGCTTCCCATGCCGTCGGCACACCTGCCACTTCGCGCTTGATGTTGCTGGCGGCGTGGCGTATCTCAGGAATGGACGGCGGAAAGGCATGATCGGCAGCGGAGATAAATTGGGTGATGGCTGCCATGAGCAGGTCGTCGTCAATATCTTGCACGAAGGTTGCCCAGACCTTGACGCTGTCGCCTGCGATCTCGAACCTGCCGGGGTAGGCGGCGCGGATGGTCTTCAATACGGTTTCGATTGTTTGTAGGCTTGCCATTTCAACCTCTCAGGGCTTTCTCGATTGGGTCTTCGCCGTCGGCTCGTTTCTTGCCTTTGGGCTGGGTTGGCTTTCTCTGGGCAGGGACGCCATCTCGAGCCCATTCCAAAATGCCTTCGACGTTGCTTTGCTTGTGACCGCGCAACGCCCAGGCAGTGGCGGCGGTTTTGATTTGCTCTTCGGTGATGCTGTTTTCGCGGATGAACTTGTCCACAAACTCCCAAGTCATCTTGCCGGGAAAGAAGCCAGCCGCCCTGCGGTACATTGCCAGCGTCGGCACTTTGTATGCCTGCTCGACGGTCAAAGCAGAAAAATCAATTTGCGCGGTAGTGTGAGAAGATCTATTGGCTTTTGATAGTGGCTTTTGTGTCTCCGGTGCTACCGTGCTACCCCTATACGGTGGGACAGGGGTACCGGTATGCGACCGTGCTACCCCTGATTTATATGAAGAGATACCGCCGCGCCTCTTGTTGACGTCTTTGCGCTTGCCTGCCCATGCCATCAGCCCCGAAAGGTCGATCTGGCGGTCATCCATTTGCAGGGCATATTCGTTGCCTTGGTTCTTGGCATTATTGCCGTCTACCTTGATCACCAAACCAAAAGCGCACAACTCTTTCATGCACTTATCCACGGTTTGTACGTTCATACCGACAAGGTCCACAATCTGAG
>JAFLCF010000149.1 GCA_017303735.1 Anaerolineae bacterium | reverse complement strand
GGGCGTTTGAACGGATTTGAAAACAAGGTCTTGCTACCCAATGCCCACAGGAAATTCCCATCATTATCAAACACTTCTAAACGACCCAGGTCATAATCGGTCACATACACATTGCCTTGTGCATCCACCGTAATGCCTTCGGGGGTGCCGGTCACGCCGATATCTTCACCCATCTTCCATGAGGTGACAAATGCACCGGTTGCGTCAAACTTCTGCACGTATTTGGTATCGTAATCAGCCACAAAGATATTCCCGTTCGCGTCGACGGCAATGCCAGTGGCGTGCCTGAACTTGCCGCCGCCGTCACCGGCGCCGCCAAACTTCATCAGGAAATTCCCATCATTATCGAACTTCTGCACATAGGGTTTGCCATCGTCAGTGACGTACACATTACCTTGCGCATCGATGGTGATCCCGATAGCGCGCACGAATTGAGCGTCTTCTGTGCCATACACGCCCCACTGGGTGATGAAGTTTCCGTCTTTATCGAATTTCTGAACGCGATAATTGCCGTTATCCACCACAAAGACATTATCGTTCGAGTCGATAGCCAGCCCGCCAAAGCCCATTGTATTGAATTCCCCTTCGGCACTGCCTTGCTTGTCCCACTTTGCAAGCAGGTTGCTCTCGGCATCAAAGATCAACACACGATTCTTGCCTGCATCACTGACATAGATATGCCCCAGTGAATTGATCGCAATGCCATAGGGGTCTTTCATGCTGTCTTCTGATAGTTTTATCTCAAAAGGTCTTTCAGGGGTCATGGTTGCCTCAATCGTTGGGGTTGGGGGTTGGGTTGGCTCAAGGGTTGATGTTGGAATTGAGGTTGGGACCGCATCAACGCCTCCACTACAAGCCGTTAAAAGATACATACTCACGAACAGGTATAAAACAGTTTTCTTCACGCGCATCCTCCTACAATAAGATGGCAGGATTATAGATGCGCAGAATGGAGGACACCCCATACTATAGGATGGATTCCCATACTACTTTTTACCTATTCATGATGTATCTCATCGGGATTCTTTCTTCGTAGTGCCGACATTGCCACAACCAACGCGAAGACAGAAAACACACTCCCCAGCCAATACGGCGCGGAGATGGCGATGACGTCGAATGAAATTCCCGCAATGGTGGGACCAAAAATATTCGTCAGTGCTAGCAAGGTTTGATTGCCGCCCATTAGACGTCCCTGCTCATTCTCAGGGATGCGTAGTGAAACCAAAGCCGTCAGCGAAGGGATGCTGATGCCTGTGCCAAGCGCAACGATGGCGACGGCGGGGAAGATCATCCAAGCGGCAGGGACAAATGCCATGCCTGCCAAACCGATGACCATGAAGAAAAGCCCAGCATGGATGAGTTTACTTTCGCCGAAACGCGCTTGCAATTTGGCATATAAAACTCCCTGCACGATCACGCCGCACAAACCAACATACAAATAGAAATAACTGTTCTGTGCGGGAGTCCAGCCGAAGCGGGCGTTGGAGAAAAGCGGGAAGTTCGTTTGTAAGCCAGCGAAGGCGAGGTTGAGCAGGAAGAGCACAATCAGAAAACGTTGAATATTTTTCTGGCGGAAGATGCTCGTGAACTGACCCGCCCATGAAAAGATTTGCAAAAGCGGCTTGCTCTCGCGGCGTTCGGGGGATAAAGATTCGGGGAGGAAAAAGAATCCGAAGGCGGCATTGGCAAAGGTTAAGAAAGAGGCGACGAGCGCTGGGATGCTGAGTCCGTATCCGCTGAGGAGTCCGCCAAGGATGGGACCCGCCATGATGCCCAATCCAAAAGCGAGTTGTGAATAATTGATTCCTTTTGCGCGATTCTCAGCAGTGGTGGTATCGGCAACATAGGCGTGAGCGAGAGTGAGGTTTGAACCGGTGAGCCCGTCAATCAGGACGGCAATAAAAATGAGGACGAGCGAATTCGCCAAACCAAGCAAAAGATAGGACGTGCCCGTGCCTAGCAGGCAAAGCAGCAAAATGGGCTTGCGCCCGTAACGGTCGGAGAGTGCACCGAGGACGGGACCCGAGACGAGTTGGATCGCCGAGTACATCGACATCAATCCGCCCGCGATGGCGGCGCCGCCATCTTGTGCCTGCACAAAGAACGGCAGCAAGGGCAGCATGATGCCGTAGCCGAGCATATCGACAAAAACAGAAACGAGGATGAGGAAGAAGGAGGGGGGCAAGGGGAAATAGTGAATAGTGAATAGTGAATAGAAAGTGGTGTGTGGGTTGATTATACTTTCCACTCACGCATTACAAGATTATTCTGTTGGAAAGTGCCCGTTGAGCACCATGTTTTGTATAAATGACAGTTGGATCGTCACCCAAGCATCGTATAAATCACCTTGTTTGATCTTCCATATGCCATCGTTCGTCTTTATCAAGATGCGGTCATCTGCGAGTTGAAAGGTTTGCACGCCATCACTTTGCAAGATGAATTCACCGCGCAAATTGCCATGATTTACCCACAACTCCCCCGCCTCGTTGAGATATGCCACACGTACTCCGGCAAGCTGAAAGGAAGTCACTTGCGAACCAAGCAGCTTCCATTCCGAATCCATTTTTCCTTCTTGAACCATGAGGTCTTTTTTTGCATCGACATAAGCAATGCGGGTATCGAGCAATTGAAAGGCAGACACCTCTTTGGCAACGAAACTCCAGCTGTTATTTAAGTCGCCTTCGATCACGTACAGTTCTCCATTCGTGCCCAACGCCCCAACCCGCTTCTCAGACAAGGAGAAAGACTTAACGCCAGTTGCCTGTGCGTCCCATTGCCCATCCCAAATCCCTGCTTGAACATACAAAGAACCATCTTGCTTCAAAACACCCAGTCGTGTGGCTGTGACTTGAAATTCCTGAACCGCATCTGCTACATGAATCCAATTCCCTGATGCATCCAACAGCCAGAGAATACCGTCACCGGTTTGTGCTGCGATGCGATCTTCAATGATCTGATATTTTGTGATCGCTGGAAGAAAGGGCAGAGTTTCAAAAGCGCTATAAAACCTTTTGTGAATCAGAGATCCTTCAGTTGTTTGAAACAGCATTTGTTTCAGTGCCGGGTTGGGAAGCACACACAACGATTGGTCTTTCCACATGCATCCCAGCCACGGAGAATGATCGCGCCCCCACGGGTTGACGAAGTTGTCATAATTCCTTTTATCTAATCCCACCTCGAAATGCAAATGCGAATTATCCCCTTGGTTGATGATCGTCCCCAGCAAAGTTCCCGCTTGCACATCCAAATCCATTTGCTGCATACCGCTCTCAACGTTGATGTGCATGTACGTCGTATACCACTTCGTACCGCCAGAACATTCCTGATTTTCATCCCATGTGCCGCCCAAACAATGCTTCAAGACCAGCATGTCGTTGATATTTCCAATGCGCCAGCCAGCCACTTTCCCATCGGCGCTGGCAAACACGGGCGTTCCTACTGGGGCTTTGATATCTGTCCCTTCATGACCATTCGCTCCCGCTTCGCCTGCCGTGGCATAGCAGGCGATCATCTGAAATTGATGCGGGTCCGCTTGAGCGGCATCTTCCTCCCACGAAAGGGATGTATCACGCCAGGTGGGCAGGGACGATTCGAGATACCCAAAGGCAGGTGTGCATTGCTGACCCGGATTCAAGCCGAGGTAATTCCACGTCCACGGCGAGTTGGGAAATTGTGAAATGCGCGCCACACCAATATAACTGGGCAGGGGCCAGGCAAGAAAAACGGGACGGTCATCGGTCAAAGAATAGGCGTGACCTTGCTGAGCGGTTATGGCGATCAATAATAAAACGATGCAGATTTGTATTCCTTTTTTCATGAAGTCCGACCCTGTAGAATGGTTTGAGTTTTTGAGGTTGAAAGGTTTCAAGTTTCAGGTTGAAGGTTGGAAAGTTGCGCCCATTATAAAAGATGCGATGTTCTAAAGCAGGGTGACAATGAGGGCGTATATTCCTTTGAGGTGCATTCAGTGCTCCTGTGAATTGGTGTCAAGTGTCAGGTCCCAAGTGGTTTCGTCCATTATAAAAGACCTGACAGGTCTGCGGGTAAAGAAGACATTAAGATGTTTCAAAAAATTACCATTTCGCAAGCAGAGACAGAACCTTCTTTCCAGTGTAATGTCAAATATAAAACGACAGTTCAGAGGACTATAAACTCTAGATATTCAGAGTATATGGAGAGTACAAAGTAGCTAGTATGGGAGACGTGGGGAGAGTACAAAGTAGCTAGTATGGGAGACGTGGGGAGACAACAACTCGAAACCCGCTGCTCCAATTCCTGAAGTCTGGAATAATCCCGCGGCGGTAAGCACAACACGCGTTGCCAGATAAATGATCAAAAGACCCACCGCGAAGTATACGAGCACCAGAGGCTCTTTCATCTTCACGCCCATCAGTGACTTTATAAGTATATGGCTTCTGTAAACTATGCGTCCATTCCCAAACATTTCCGCTCATGTCAGCACAGCCATAAGGCGAGTCGCCTTGTGGGGAATACAAACCCACAGAGGTTGTGCCACCTTTACCACCTTCGCTAGTGTTACATTTGTTTTTATTGAAGGTTTTCCCCCAAGGATATTTAAACCCGTCTGTGCCGCGAGCAGCTTTTTCCCATTCTGCTTCGGTGGACAAGCGCAAAACAAAGTCTGAGGGAAATTCTTTTTTCAGTGACCTATTCAACCACTGACAGCATCCCATCGCATCATGCCAACTTACATTAACAACAGGATGGTCTTCTTTTCCTTTATCAAAATCTATTTTCTTAAATTGGTTGTATTGTATATTGGTTACAGGAAACTTCGCCATCCAGTAGTCGTAGGGGATGTCTACTGAATGTTGTTCGCTTCCATCCCCCATGATGAATTTACCTGCGGGGATAAGGATTACTGTCATACCGTTGGAGAAGGTGTTTGTAGTTGAAGGCACGTAGGTCAGGTTTGCAAACTGACTTTGTATTGGCGTAACAGAATTTGTCAGAATTCCAACTCGACTTGCTGGTGTAGGGCTTTCGGTTTTCAAACTTAATGAAGCAGCGCGGCGTTTCAGGCTAACTAGTAATCGCTGCAATGCCCGTTCATAGTTCCCTTCAAAATAATCCGCATATTGCCATTTGGATAAACGCTGCGGCGGCTTACATTCATCTAACCGAATTGGAATGATGTAGGTTGTTCCTTCAGGTTTCTCGTCCGCATAATCCAAAGCAGTCTTTATTTCGCGCTGGACATACCCTTCCTTTGTAATCGAACTTTTAGAAAGACAAACAAGTATTGCATCTGTTTCGCGAATAGCCTTTTGAATTTCTAGATTCCAATCCATACCCGGAAAAATATCTTCCTCGTCTAACCAAGGATCAATCCATGCTTCGCCACGAAGTTTTTGATACAGCTCGCGGACAGCGGGCTTGTCCGTAGAAGAATGGCAGAGGAAGACTTTGAGTGGTCGATTTGTAGACATAGGTTTTCCCCAATTGGGATGTGCAAATTATACAATGATGCCCTCCCAAAAGACTACTCGGAGGGCATTTGTATTTACGGCAAGACCTTCCCCTCCGCCACAAGGTGACGCACCGCCTCCATATACTCATACATCACCGTATCTGATTCTATGAACGGGACGCGTTCGCGGATCATGGCGTAGGCGCTTCTTGTTCCTTCACCCAATCGTTTCTCCACGCCGATCACTTGCTTGCGGAAGTCGACTCCCTGCGCCGCAGACATCAACTCGATCGCGAGGATTCGCTCCACGTTATCGAGCACGCCTCTTAATTTAACTGCGGCTGTCGCGCCCATACTGACATGGTCCTCCACGTTGGCGGATGTGGGAATCGTATCCACGCTGGCAGGGTGTGCGAAGACTTTATTCTCAGTCGCCAGTGCCGCTGCCGTATATTGCAGAATCATAAAGCCAGAATTCAATCCGCCCTGCTTGGTGAGAAAGGCTGGCAGCGTGTGAATGTTCGAGCTTTCATCGGTCAAGCGCATCGTGCGGCGTTCTGAGATATTGCCCAACTCCGCCACCGAAAAGGCGAGGTAATCCATTGCAATCGCCAAAGGCTCACCGTGGAAGTTGCCACCGGATAAAACTGTGATTTCATCTTTCTCGTCAATAAAGATCAGCGGATTATCCGTCACCGCATTCAATTCGATTTCAAACACCCAACGCGCATACGCGATCGCATCGCGGACGGCTCCATGCACCTGCGGAATACATCGCAGCGTGTACGCATCCTGCACATTCAGAGACGAATGTTCGCGAGTGAACTCACTGCCTTTCAACAAACTACGCAAATAAGCCGCACACTCGATCTGGCGCGGAAACGGTCGCAGATTATGAATCCGCTCATCGAAGGCAAGATCAGTTCCATTTAATGCTTCGAGGCTTAAGCATCCGGCAATGTCCGCGGTCTGACTGTATCGCTCCGCTCGCAAGGTCTGCAAGACGCCCATCGCCGTCATGATGGTCGTGCCATTCGTCAGCGCCAAACCTTCTTTTGCCGCCAACTTGATCGGCGTCAGACCAGCGTGTTTGAATGCCTCCGCGCCAGACATCAGCTCGCCTTGATATTCCACCTTGCCTTCGCCGATGATCGGCAGTGCCATGTGCGCCAGCGGAGCGAGGTCACCGCTTGCGCCGAGCGAACCTTTCTCTGGAATGACAGGATGAATACCCGCATTGAGCATGTCTACTAAGAGTTGCAAAGTAGTGAGGCGAATGCCGGAATGTCCGCGTGAAAGCGTGTTAGCACGAATCAACATGATCGCACGTGTGGTCGCTTGGTCGAACGGATCCCCCACTCCCACCGCATGGCTCACCAAAATATTGCGCTGCAACAACTCCACCTGATCGGGCGGAATAATCTTATCTTTGAACGCGCCAAAGCCGGTCGTGATTCCATAGGCAATTGTGCCGCGCGCCAGCAAGGTCTGCACCGCATCGGCGGCGCGTGTCACCAGTTTCTTCGCCGCGTCACTGATCTCCACTCGCGGCGCGTTTGCCTGTCCATACGCCACCGCCTGCACCTGATCAAAGGTCAAACTTTGTCCATCAAGATAAATTATGTCCATGCAACCTCATTTATCGGTGGTCGAGCGCAAGCAGTCGAGACCACCCGTTGTATTTTTCGCTCAAGCTACCCGCTTCGACATGATAATATCCGGCTTGCCCCGTCCATTTGCATCTGGCACCACGCCCGTGATGACATATCCCATCTTTTGATAGAACTCATATGGGTGCTTTTTAAAATTCTGAATATTCTTCACCTTATCCCACAAGTTTTCATACAGATCAATATTCGCAAGTGATGTCATTTCATCCTGGTCATCGGAGCCAAGCGTAATGGTCAACCCGCCGCGCTGTTTAACCTGCTCTTCGAACTCCATCACCAACGTTCGCCCAATCCCCTGCCCTTGCAAACCCGGCTGCACCGCAAACGGATGCAACTCCCATACCTTGCCATCATACCCAGAGATGCCGCCGATCATGCCAAGCAGTTTTTCATTGTCCACTGCAATGAGACAAATGCGTTCTGCCTCGCACATCTCTTCTACTTCTTTCAAACCATCCTCAAACGTCTCCCATGCATCATCCCAATGCTCACGGAAGGCGTCCACTAACAACTGCGCCATCTGATGTTTAAGCGCTTCATCTTTTCCGTTAAACGTCACGATCTGCATCATACTCCTTCGCAAAAATCAGGTTTGGTTACATCCATAAATTGCTTATAATGAATACTAACGCCTTTTAATAAAAAAGATCAAGTTTAGTGCTGACCATTCTACGTTTGGAGGTAATGACTATGACCATCCATAAATGGGGCGGGCTCGCATCGTTTCTAATGGCTGTTTCATTTGTTGTTGCGCCGTTCATTTACCTGACCGGAAATTTAAGAGATGCCCTCGGGGTATTTGCATACGACCTGGCAGATTTTATTTATGGACCCATTGTATCAGCCAGCCTGATAACTGCGGCATATGTGCTTCGTGAGTTGATCGGCAAAAATGCATCTCGGCGCATGGACCTGGCACTCCTTGCGGCGGCTCTTTCAGCGGTCGGCATGGCGGCAGTTGCCTTTATCCGCGCATCCAATCGTCAATACCATTTGATACACCCCGAATTGAATTTGGAAAACTCCACAACCGTTCTGATCGTTTGGACGACGCTTGTGGCAGGTATGAATGCAGTCGGGTTTCACTTTATGGGATGGATGTACATCCTGCTCGGTTCAGCCAATTGGACATCGCGCCTCTTCCCCCGCCCGTTAACGGGTCTCTATTTACTGGCAGGAGTCTCAGCCTTGTTCGTTTATCTGCTCCCAGACCTCGAAGGGCTTGCCATGTTGCTGGGCATCATCATAAGCATCTGGCAGGGAGTTTTGCTATGGAAGTTTGATCCACACACGCAAACCCAGCCCAGCTAACACAACATAAGCATCCGAAAGGTCGGCATCATGCGCAAACTGATTGTCAGCAATTTCCTCACATTGGATGGCTTGTACGAAGGCAAAGACAAGAACATCCACTCGTTGTACGACTACTATCACAAAGACTACTATGGAGATGATCGTTTCGATTTCTACAATGCCGAATTACTACGCGCATCCGATTTTCTGTTGTTAAGTCACACCGCCTTTCTCGGCAACAAGAACTATTGGACGAGTGTGCCCGCCGACCCCAAAGCCACCGATATCAGACGTGAAACTGCAGGTCTCTTCCAATCCATTGAGAAACTCGTCATTTCAGACAAGCTAACAAAGGCAGAACTGGCTCCATGGGAGAATACACGTATCATCCCAAGAAAAGATGCTTATAAGGAAATCGCCGCGCTTAAAGGACAAAACGGCAGAGACATCCTCGTGATCCTAAGTCGCCTGCTTTGGAATGACCTGCTAGTTCATAATTTAGTAGATGAACTTCACCTTACGTTTTTCCCATTGATTGGCGGTACAGGTACACCCATCTTCGAGGGTCGCCCGCCAGTTTCTCTTAAGCTGCTCGAAACGCGCACCTGGCAGGGTTCAGGAAACATCCTCACCCGCTGGCAAGTTAGCCATAACGAAATGGAAGCGTAAATAATTTAAACCACAAGGAGACTCACATGAACATCCCACAGGAACTGAAAGACCTGATCGAATCTGGCGCGCATGCCCATCTCGTCACTATGAATAAGGATGGCAGCCCGCATGTCACTCTCGTATGGATCGGCGTCGAAAATGGCGAGATCGTCTCGGCGCATTTGCCGCGCAACCAAAAAGTGCGGAACATCGAGCGCGACCCGCGGGTGATCATTTCACTAGAAGCGACTACCAAGAGCAGCTTCGGGCTGAGAGAATATGCCGTAGTGCATGGTCAGGCTCGCATCACAGAAGGAGGCGCAGCGGAGTTGTTGCAAAAGCTCGCGTATGTGTACATGGGTCCCGGGGTGAAATTCCCGCCGATGGACAATCCCCCTCCCGGCTACATCGCCCGCATCAAAGTGACCCGCATCGAAGGGGTGGGACCGTGGACAGGGAAAGCCGTTTAGGTTTTATCCATACCAAGTAATCGGCGTCTCGCTCATGTGGGGGCTAAGCCCCCACATGAGCCAAGTTTAGGCTTTATTTATACAGAAAGGTGTGCATGAATCAAATTGAAATTCGCAAACTTACCAATCAAGATGTTTCTGCATTCAAAGCCCTGTTGCTTCTTTTCAACCAAGCCTTTGAAGAGGAACGAGACCTGAGCACCACGGAGCATCTTTCTGCATTACTGAACAATCGTCAATTCGTTGTCATGGCAGCTTTTTCAGGCGAAGAGATCCTCGGCGGGTTGACGGCGTATGAACTGCCCTTGTATTATGAAAATAAAACGGAAATCTTCCTTTATGATATGGCGGTTCACCCAGAACATCAACGTAAAGGAGTTGGCAAACAACTGCTTGAATTTCTAAAAGCCTATTGTGCAAAGAAGGAGATCAGCACCTTCTTCGTCCTTGCGCATGAAGAAGATGTCCACGCGCTTGAGTTTTACAAGTCCACTGGCGGTGAGCGTGAACAGGTAGCAAACTTTATCTATGAAATTGAATGACCTCAGCCTGCAAACCGAATTCGGCACGTATCGCCAGGCATTCTTCGATGGCTTCGATGCGCCCATATTAGATCGCACCAAATGGATTCCATACTACCTGCCGCAGTGGAGCTCGCGCGCAAAGACCCAGCCGCGTTATCGCATCGAAAACAGTTGTCTCATTCTCGAAATTCAACCCGACCAGAAACCCTGGTCAACTGAATTCAATGGCAATATTCGAGTCTCATCTTTACAGACTGGGCTGTATTCAGGTGCATTGAATTCAGCCGAAGGTCAGCACCGCTTTTCAAAAGACCTACGTGTGCGCGAACCTCAACCCACCGAGCGGACGTATACTCCACTTTACGGGTATTTTGAACTCAGAGCCAAATGCAATATCCTCCCAAACAATATTGCCGCGCTTTGGATGATCGGCTTTGAAGACCAGCCCGAGCATTCGGCAGAGATCTGCATCTTTGAGCTCAAAGGACACAACATCCTCGCCAAGAGTGCAGTGATCGGCTATGGCGTGCATCCATTCGGAGACCCGTCGATTACGGATGAATTCTACGAAGAAGAATTCCCTGTGGATGTGACCCAATTCAACACCTACGCTGCCGAATGGACGGAGCATAAAGTCCATTTCTACATCAATGGAAAAAAGATTCGCACCATCGAACAATCGCCCCAATACCCCATGCAATTCATGCTCAACATTTACGACCTTTCAGACATCCCCGCACAGAATCAAACGATGGAATTCAGTATCGACTCTATTACTGGTTATGAACGCAAACAG
>JAFLCF010000148.1 GCA_017303735.1 Anaerolineae bacterium | reverse complement strand
ATGGTGTACGCCATACGGCGGCGACCCCAGACCTCAGCCTTATCAATGCTGCCGCCTGAATCAGTGATCCATCCCTTCACCTTGTCGAGCACGCCGTTAAAAGCGGTCTCATCCAGGTCGGGCTGGATAATGCACATCAATTCGTAATTACGCATGTGGGAAAACCTCCTTTCCATGGGTTAGTTCCTGTTCAGGTCGTAGACCTGCCGGGAACGGAAAGGCACGTAGTTGATAACGTACCAATTTATTAGCGGGCGAAAGTTTACCACAGGAATCGAGATTTGGAGGAGGAAAACCGGCGGCTCTTTCCCGTACTTGGGCTGGTTCCATCCATCTGCATCTTGTCACCCTGAGAGAGCGCGTTCTCCGCGACCGAAGGGTCTCTTATTTTGGGGTAGAGATCCTTCGCTATCGCTCAGGATGACACTCCTACCTCACATAGATCGGATTACTATAGATCCATCCGCGACGCTTGCCGAGGTAATTTCGATAGGCTTCCACACGGTACACTCCCGGCTCGGTAGTAATGTGGGTGCAGGCTTGTTGATTCTTCCATGTCTGAATGGGCAAGCCATCTTTGAGCAAAATGATCTCTGCAGCCGAGGGGAGTTTGGTTTGCAAAGTGACCCCAAATTTTGCAGGGATCTCATCTCCCATGATGGCAGATGAGTCGCGTCCCTGCGCGCTGAAGCGGAATCCTTTAGTGGGGGCGGGCATGTCATAGCCGACGAAGCAATGCCCGGCAGCGAACGCTTTGTAGATGAGGGAACGGTCAATGGTCACATCCCCAGTCAGCGGTTCAGAGAGAAGCGCGTGTGTGTTGACGGTGCGGAAGTGAAACTCATAAGGGAAGATGATGCGATGGATGGGTCCCATATGCATATCCAGCGCGTGAGCATCTGAGCCGCCAATGGCAACCACTTTTTGTCCGGTCGATAACAACTCATCCCATTTTTTGAGTGTGTTCGGGATGGGCTGATTGGCAACAAAAGCGGGGAAGAAGGCATAGAATGCGCCATGTAGTTTTGTGGGAACCACGGTCTTCAATTCGCTGAGGGCATTCCACAACTCAATGCCAGTGTAATTTTGCACCGACCAATCTTCCCAAGAGATGTCGGTTTCGTTGAAGGCTTTGGCTTCAGGGTCGTCGGGGTGGGCAAGGAAGGCAAGTCCGCCCGCCGCCCGGACCTGATGGATAAGGTTCTGCGGGCTTTCGGCAAAGGTCGCCATTTCACGATTCGCGCCAAATACCAAAAGGTGATTCTTCTGCGGGTCACGTGCCTGATCGTGGACTTCTTCACCGATCAGCATGAGCAGTTTTTTGTTCTTTTCTTTGTAATAGCCTTCAAAGCCCTGCACAAGGATGTTGTGATCCGTGACGATGACCACATCCACCCCGGCGTTGAGCGCGGCGGCAGCGATGTCTTTGTGTAATCCGCTGCCATCCGAGTAGCGGGTGTGCATATGTAGGTTGACGATGATTTCGTGCATAGGGGGGAAGTATACAGGTAAAGTAAACAGGTATACAAGTAGAAAAGGAATTCTACTAGTGTACTTGTCTATTTACTGCTAATTTTCCCCGTTTCCCCTCGTTTGACTAATACCCTTTTCCACAGGTATAATTTGCCCGCTAAATTCTAGGAGGCACTTTCGCATGACAAACGTTTTAAATATTGCTTTAATCATCACCTCAGTGGGTTTGATCCTCAGCGTCATCCTGCAGAGCAAGGGTGCAGGCTTGGGCGGGCTCACCGGCGCCGACACAGGTGGTGTTTTCACTGCCCGCCGCGGCATTGAGCGTATCCTTTTCTGGGTGACCATTGGATTGAGCGTGATCTTCTTTGCGCTTGTTATCACCGTCATCATTCTTGGAAAATAAGAAGCTCCCACCTGAAAGGTCCGCCAGGTACGATTGCCCGATAAGCGGGCAGGGCGGTCCTTTCTTTTTTTTCCACAACCTACCCTTATGAAACGATTACGCTGGCAGATCCTGGTCGTAGCTGTGACGCTTGTGATCGTGGCATTATTGCTGCTCAGCCAAACGCCGGTGACCACCATCACCTTGCCTGAAGCAGCGCCCGGCGGCATTTACACCGAAGCCCTGATCGGCTCGATGGGACGACTCAACCCAATGTTGGATTGGAACAACGCCGCCGACCGGGATGTGAACCGCCTGATCTTCAGTGGGCTGGTCAAGTTCGATTCACGCGGTTTGCCCCAACCTGATCTGGTTGAATCATGGGGTGTTTCGGCAGATGGTAAGGTCTATAACTTTTCCCTTCGCCCGAATGCGGTCTGGCATGATGGTCAACCTGTTACCAGTGATGATGTGCTCTACACCATTGAGGTGATCAAGAGTCCCGGCTCGCTCTTCCCGCAGGATATCAAAGACCTGTGGACTCAGATCCAGGTCAAACGGCTCGACGACAAGACGTTTCAGTTCACCCTGCCCGAGCCTTTTTCTCCCTTTTTGGATTACGCCACCTTCGGCATTCTGCCGAAGCATTTGCTTGAATCGATCCCTGCGGATCAAATCCCAAGTGCAGAATTCAACCTGAAACCAGTTGGCACCGGACCCTATAAATTCGATAGCTTACTCACCAGTGGCGGACAAATCACTGGTGTGGTGCTGAATGCTAACGAAGATTACTTTCTTGGCGCACCCTTTGTGGAGCAAGTGGTCTTCCGTTATTTCCCTAATTCCGCTACAGCATTGGATGCGTACCGTCAGGGTGAAGTACTCGGCGTCAGCCAGCTAACTCAGGATGTACTCGAGTCTGCTTTGCAGGAGCCAGGGCTTTCCGTATACACGAGCCGACTGCCTCAAATGGGACTGATCTTCCTGAACCTGAACAATCCAACGGTTGGATTCTTGCAAGATGCAAACGTCCGCCGCGCGTTAATGTTGGGCGTGAATCGCACGGTCATCGTCTCGCACATTCTCAAAGGTCAAGCCATCGTAGCGGATAGCCCCATCCTGCCGGGATCGTGGGCATATTACGACGAGATCGAAAAGTTCCCATACGACCCTGAAGCTGCCATTCAAATCCTCAATAAAGAAGGCTACATTTTTACAGCGGGCAGTACGGTCCGCTCGAAAGATGGGCAGCCGTTGACCTTCACCCTCGTCCACCCGGATGATGCCATTCATACTCAGATCGCTCAAGCCATTCAAGCGGACTGGGCATTGATCGGTGTGCAGTTAAATTTACAGTCGGTTCCCTATGATTCTCTGGTGAACGATTATCTATCCACTCGAAATTACGAAGCAGCCCTTGGCGACCTAAACACCTCTCGCACCCCAGACCCCGACCCATATCTCTTCTGGCATCAAGCCGAAGCCACTGGCGGACAAAACTACTCACAATGGGACAACCGCACGGCAAGTGAATTCCTCGAAACGGGTCGAACCGCCGCAGACTTCAACGAGCGTGCCCGCCTGTATCGAAACTTCCAAGTGGTTTTTGCAAAGGAATTGCCATCTCTGCCTTTGTATTACCCGGTCTATTCTTACGGCGTCGACGCTCAGGTGCAGGGTGTGCAAGTTGCGCCGATGTATGATGTCAGTGACCGGTTGGCATTGATCAATGAATGGTATTTGGTAACACGTCGCGCTCTCGAAGAGCAAACAGAAGCCGCACCTGAAGCGGCTCCGTAAACCATTTGAGACCCTAAAGGTTTTTAAAAACCTTTAGGGTCTCTTACATAAACAAAAAGGAGTTTAATCATGTCTGACTCTCAAAAAGCTATTGAGTACGTCCGTTCGAATGGCGATAGATTCTTGAACGAACTGAAGGAGCTGGCTGCCATTCCTTCGATCTCTACATTGGATGAAAACAAATCAGATGTTCAACGTGCGGCGGAGTGGGTGGCTGCACAACTGCGTTCCATCGGCATGGACAAGGTTCAGATCATGCCGACGGCTTTGCATCCCGTCGTCTATGGTGAGTGGATGGGGGCGGGCAAGTCTGCGCCGACGGTGATGATCTATGGGCATTATGACGTACAACCCGTCGACCCGATCGAGCTTTGGTCGACTGACCCGTTCAAGCCGGAGGTGAGAGGCGATTATCTCTTCGGGCGTGGAACCTCGGATATGAAAGGTCAGGTTGTGGCGTCCATTAAAGCCGTGGAAGCCATCATGAAGACAGACGGCAAAATGCCGGTGAACATCAAATGGCTGGTGGAAGGCGAAGAAGAGATCGGCTCGGAACATCTTGGTGATTTCATCAAGAATAATAAGCAATTGCTTGCCGCCGATTACTGCTTAAACCCCGATGCAGGCATGATCGCTTCAGACAAGCCGACCATCACAACTGGTTTGCGCGGTCTGGCTTATTTTGAACTGCGTGTGTTCGGTCCAGATAAAGATTTGCATTCGGGTCTGTTTGGTGGAACGATTCATAACCCGGCTCAGGCGCTGATCGAACTCGTGGCGGGTATGCACGATAAAAATGGCAAGATCACTTTGCCGGGCTTTTACGACAAAGTGCGTAAGTTGAGCAAGAAGGAACGCGAAGATTTCAAACGCCTGCCCGTCAAGGACAAGGATCTGATCAAGATGACCGGTGTGCCTGCATTGTGGGGCGAGCCGCAATTCATCCCTGCCGAACGGACTGGCGCACGCCCAACTCTTGAGATCAATGGTTTTCTTTCCGGTTTCACTGGGCAGGGCTCGAAGACGGTTTTACCCGCATGGGCGATGGCGAAAATATCCTGCCGCCTCGTACCCGATCAAACCCCTGAAGAAACTGAAAAGCAGTTGCGAGCCTATCTTAAGAAGAATGCACCCAAGACCATCAAATGGGAATTGAAAAATCTGCACAATGCAGGTGCCGCATTGACCGAAACCGACTCGGCGGGTGTAAAGGCGTTGGCACAAGCACTCGAAAAGGTATGGGGCAAGCGCCCTTACTTTAAACGCGAAGGCGGTTCGATCGGTTCTGTTGTCTTGCTGCAAAAATATGTCGGCGCGGATTCTTTGCTGACCGGCTTTGGGCTGCCCGATGACAACGTCCACTCGCCGAACGAGCGCATGCACCTGCCCACCTGGTATAAAGGCGTTGAAGCGCTCACTCACTTTTTCTATAACTTCTAATTTAAAGGAAAAAGACCTGACAGGTTTTTACGAAGTCCCCGAAGGGGAAAACCTGTCAGGTCTGGTTTTATCATATGGAAGATCGAATCATTACCTACGGCGGTCAAGCCGTGATCGAAGGCGTTATGATGCGCGGACAGAAAGCCTTTGCCGTTGCCATGCGCGCGCCCGACGGCAACATCGTTGTCCACACTGAGCCGCTGGCAAGTGTTTATCGTTCTGGCATCACAAAGATCCCGTTCTTACGCGGCGTCATTTTATTGTGGGATGCACTCGGGCTCGGCATGCGCGCCCTGACCTTGTCTGCCAATACGCAAACCGGCGAGGATGAAAAATTGGAAGGACCGGCTCTTTACCTGACGTTGGGCTTGTCTCTCCTCTTTGGCATTGGTCTCTTCTTTTTGCTTCCCACCAGCGTGGGCGGTGGTGTGCAATACCTGCTCACTCAACAAGGGATGGCAAACGCCTATTGGCTTGGCAATCTTGCTGAAGGAGTCTTTCAACTTATCCTTTTGATCGGCTACATTTGGGCGATCAGTTTCATGCCAGATATCAGACGCGTCTTTCAATATCACGGCGCGGAACACAAGACCATCAACGCCTTCGAAGCGGGCGCGGAACTGACTCCTGAAACCGTGGAAAAATTTCCCATCGAGCATCCGCGCTGCGGCACCGCCTTTTTGCTGACCCTTGTGTTGTTCTCGATCCTCCTCTTCTCCTTGCTTGGACCGCTGCCTTTCTATTTGAGAATTATTTCGCGCATTTTGTTCATTCCTGTTCTGGCTGGCATTGCCGTGGAATATATCCGCTGGACGGCGAATAACCTCAATAATCCCATCGTCAAATTGCTCATCAAACCCAATCTGGCTTTGCAACTCCTCACCACCCGTCCGCCAGACCGCGAGATGCTTGCCGTCGCGATCGAATCTTTTCAGGCAATGCGTAAAGCCGAAGCAGAAATCAAATAAAGAAAAGCAACCTTCGAACAAAAAAGAGACAGGCATGCCTGTCTCTTTTTTGTTTAACTCGATCCTGGCTTTGATTATTCCGACATACCTCATCTTGATTCTTAAACTGATATTGCAACGAATACCTTTTTGTATTCGCAACTAATTTGCAACCTCGCGGCAACTTACCTGCAACGCGTTTTCTTTTCTTCGAACTATAGAATGTAACTGTGATTTATGTAGAAATAACTTTGTTTGCCGCCACGGCAGTCTGGAGGAGATACGCCCAAAATCATGAACTTCGTTCCCAGGCTCATCCGCCTCATATCAACCTTGATTCAATAAAGGAGTAAACAATGAAATTTAAGACCTTTGTCCGCGTTGCGATGTTGGTCGCAACCATTGCCAGCGTATTTGGAGCTGGCTCACCCGTGTACGCGCAGGGAAATTCCACCAATGGACTCGGCGCACAGATCATCATCCGCAGCACCACCTTCTGGGATGCAGTCTTCAACGGCAACGTGAACGCCAATCGTTATGAGCGTTGGGCGCTTCAGCTTGTGGAAGGGGAGAACTTCACTGTATCGGTCATCACAACATCCGGCACACTGACCCCCGAGATCCACCTGTTGGATGCCAATGAAAATGAGATCTCCGTAATCAGTGGCTCGCTTTCAAACGCTTCCCTTACTGCCAACCAGCCTGCAGGCGACTATTTCATTCAGATCCAACCAGTCTCTGGTGAAGGCACGTATCTGATGGAAATTACCCGCAATGAACAGGTCGTCGAACCGACGGCTTCCGTCGTGTTGAACCCGGCTGAGGTTGAAGTGGGCGGAACTTCTGCAGGCACACTGATGCTGACCAATATCCCCCAAGGCGGATACGCCAGCGCGGAATTCACTTGTACGTATAACCCGGCTTTGGTCTCCATCAGCAACATCGCCGATGCAGGACTCTTCGGCTCTGACCCCGCCGTAGCTGTGAGTGGACCAGCCGATGGTTCCTTTGTTTTCGCTGTAGCTGGTACGAACGGACAGCGCGCCACCACGGACGGTGCCGTCTTCACCTTCACTGTCACCTCGCTGGCTGCCGGTGATGCAGAGATCAACTGTGTGGCTCGTGTTTCCGCTGGCGGAAGCCTCACCACCATTGCTTCCATCCCTGCAACACTTGTCATTACTGACCCTATCGTAGTCGTATTGGACGGCACTCTTGTTGGTACGGCTCTCGCCACCAAGCCGGTTACTGTCACCCTCTATAACGAGGATACGACTGTACGTGGTACCGCAACCCCGGATGCAAACGGAAATTTTTCCTTCACGGCTCCGGCGGGAACCTATACCGCTGTCGCATCGGCGCCCGGATTCCTCAGAGCCCAGGCAAGCCCGGTCCTCACCTCTGGTGCAACCACCACTTTGCAGTCGATCACCCTGCTCGCAGGTGACATTGACAGCAACGATGTGATCGATCAATTCGATGCACTTACCATCGGCATCAACTACAACCTTGCCACCCCCGCCGCTGCCGATCTTAACAACGACGGGACGATCAACGTTCTTGACCTTGAACTTCTCGCAGCAAACTACCGCCTGACGGGTCCGCTCGCCTGGCAGTAAAAAACACCCTGGCAATGCAAGGGCGCGCCAATGAAAACATTGGCGCGCCCTCCCTGGAGACTTCAATGAGAAAAATTGCACTGACCCTCGCAGCCCTTATCTGCTTTTTTATTACCGTCCCGGTAAAAGCCCAGGCGGCAGAATCCATTTGGATCACCGCCAGCACCACCAGTTTCAAAACCGGCGAAACCGTCATCGTTCTCGTCAATGGCATTTCTGCCGCGCCCATTCAAGGGCTTACTTTTCAAATTACGTTTGACCCGGCTTGTCTCAAACCTGTCAATGCCGCCAGCCCCATCGCAGGTTTGAATGGGTTGCCCCTTCCACAAATTACTGGACTTGTTGACGCATCATTTGCAAGCACAACACCTCAAATTGCCAACGGCGTCTTGGCAGAGGTGCGTTTTACCACTCTTGGCGCCTGTCAGACCAATCTGACCTTGCAAAGCGCCGCATTGGTCATCAAAAATGAATCTGGGTTTGCCGCGCCCTTGCCAGGAGTCTCTCTTGGCGAAAAGACAATTCCGCTTGCGGTGAGTGCGGAAAAGGGTACAGCGCAGGATCTGCCGCTTTTGGGCACCCCGCTTCCCCTTGGGACCGAACCGGATTCATCCAGTTTTGCCTCTCTGCCCACCGGAACTTTGATCGTGCTCATCATTATCGGACTGCTATTAGTCGTTGGGATCTTTGTTCTCATCCGCATTCTTCGAAGTGATAAGTCCAACGGTTGACATGGGGAGCCACCCCTGCGATAGGAACCTGCCATGAAAATTAAAACGCCAGCCAGAGTATTCCTGATTCTTGCGATCCTGCTTACCGCCATTCCTGTGGGCGTGTCTGCGGATTCGAACCCGCCTGTGGATATGTTTCAATTACCCTGGGAGCAGGGCAAGGCATGGGTCTCATACGACGGCTTGGATAATGGCTGGAGACGACCCAGTACAAGCCCGCATAATTACAATATGGGCGGTGCCATAGACTTTGCCCCACGCGTCAAAATGACTGTGGGCGAAGACACCTCGAACGACTGGGTGACGGCGGCTGCAGCCGGAACGGTGACGCAGGTCGGTTCATGTTTTATCAAGATCGATCATGGCAATGGCTGGCTGACTGAATATTGGCATCTCGACAATATTCAAGTAACAACGGGCAGCAAAGTCAGTCGTAATCAAAAACTGGCTGTCATCCACAATAATAAGACCCAACAAGTGTGTATCGGCAATGAACACCCCGGACCACACTTGCATTTTGTCTTCCGCCCCAAAGTGCTCGATACCCGCTTTGCCGGGTGGACGGTCAATTACAACGCATTTACGAATAAGACTACTTATACAAAAAACGGGCAGACCGTTCCCATTCTGACTCCGCTTTTGAACATCCCCGATCTGCAAACGGTGACTCGCGGCATTCTCGATTGGAATATCAACTACGAAGGCAGTGTTGATCCCTACCGCCGTGAACGTTGGACGCTGATGCTGATCGAAGATGCAAAATTCGAAGTGAACGTCACACCGCAAACGGCAGGGCTTACTCCGGTCATCGTCCTTTTGGATTCGAGCGGAACTGAGATCACACGCGCTAACGGTACGCTTAGCACCACACAACCTGTCGGCTTCTATTACGTTGAGATCCAGTCCGAAGCCGGGACCGGGTATTACAACCTGATCGCTACCAAACAAGAATCAGGCGGCGCAACCGTTACGCCTTCGCCGACAATTACAGAAACCCCAACGGTGACTCTCACCCCGACCAGTGCTGAACCACCCACGGAAACTGCGACACCTACCCCGGAAGTTACCGACACGCCCCTGATTACAGAAACGGCTACCCCGACCCTTACATCAACTCCCACGCCTTTTGATGTGGCATCCGAAACTCCAACTCCAAACTTTGCTGAAACTTCGATCGCAGAGACAGCCATCGCTGGCACTCAAACAGCTATTGAGGGTACGTTCATAGCAGAAACTCAAACCGCTTTTGCAGGGACACAAACTGCCATTGCAGGCACTTCTATTGCTGAAACCCAAACCGCAATTGCTGGTACTCAAACTGCGATTGAAGGCACTGCCATTGCTGGAACTCAAACGGCAATCGCTGGAACACAAACTGCGATTGAAGGCACTGCCATTGCTGGAACTCAAACGGCAATCGCTGGAACACAAACAGCGATTGAAAGTACCGTCATTGCGGGAACCCAAACTGCGATCGCCGGGACTCAAACAGCTATTGAAGGCACCGCGATTGCGGGAACTCAAACGGCAATCGCAGGGACACAAACATCGATTGCAGGCACGGTCATTGCTGAGACGCAAACGTCCATTGCAAGTACTCAGACTGCCATTGACGCCACATCCATTGCCGGGACTCAAACTGCTATTTCTGGTACTCAAACGGCAATTGTTGGCACAATCGTTGCCGAGACACAAACCGCGATCGTTGGGACGCAAACTGCCATTAATGGCACAGAGATTGCGGGTACGCAAACCGCAATCTCAGGAACGCAGACTGCAAACGTGCCGACATCCAGCCCAACCGTATCGGTTACACCAACAATAACAACAGTGCCAACACCCATGGGACCCTATGTACTTGTGGATGTCATTCAACCGACACTGACATTGGATCAAACCAGCCTTGTGAACGTCAGCTTGAATAATGTGCCCGTTGAAGGCTACACCAGTACCGAGTTCGTTTGTACCTACGACCCTGCCATAGTGGAAGTGAGCGGCATCCTTGCGGCTGAACTCTTCGGCTCAGACCCCGCCTCCGCTTTGAGTGGTCCCCAGAACGGGCAGTTCATCCTTGGCATTGCGGGCAGCAACGGAAAGAAAGCCACCTCCAGTGGTACAGCCTTCACTTTCGCTGTGCGCGGCTTACAAACTGGTCAAACGACTGTTCAATGTACGGCACGCGTCTCCATCGGGCAGGGCAGCCTGGAAGCCATCGGCTACATTCCTGATACTGTCACCGTTTTCGATGCGAGTGTCTCTCCCACGCCTACACCGGCAACCTCCTCATTCGTGAGCGGACAAGTCCTTGCCAGCAAGCCCGTCACCATTCAACTCTTTGATGCCAGTAATGCCTTGGTTGTATCTCAAACCGTCAACCCGGATGGCACCTTCAACATTGAAATCTCCGGCGGCACGTATACCATCGTTGCTTCGGCATCGGGTTAC
>JAFLCF010000147.1 GCA_017303735.1 Anaerolineae bacterium | reverse complement strand
ATTGCTTGCGGATGTGGGTCCTGCTTTTTACGAACGCGTGGATTTGCGCCTGAGCCGTCCGGTTGCCAAGGCTGAAATGACGGAGTTCCTCACGAAAAAAGCCCCGGCTGAGATCGGCGGCGAAAAAGTCAATGAGATCAGTCAACGCGATGGCGTGAAATACATCATGTCGGATGATTCGTGGCTGTTGGTGCGCCCCTCTGGCACGGAACCGGTCTTACGCGTGTATGCCGAAGGGCGCACACAAGAAATGGTCAAGGCGTTGCTTGGCTACGGCAGGACCGTTGCCGAGAGCGTGGTGTAAAAATAAAGAGAGCGCCGTTCTTAGGAACGGCGCTCTTGTTAATCATATTTATTCCTGAACAACAATGTCAAAACACGCCGGACTCTCGGAAAGAACACGGCTATAAAATTCACTCTCATTAATCTCCAAAACATCTTTTATAGATTTCAAATCAGCTAAATAGGGGTTTATTACCATACTAGGAGGAATGAGTTCCAAGTCGGAAGTAGGATTAGCAATCGATATATTCATTGTAGTTAGATTTCCACCCTCTCCTATCTTTGGACACACTTGATTATCGGGCAAATCCTTCCCAGTAATATCTATTGCTATCTTTTGGGTTTCATACAAAACCACCATGATAAAACAGGGGCGTTTATATTTTTCACATACATAGATAAATACATGATCAGGCTTGCCCAGTTGCTTGAAAATATTCTCTAAAGAATAAGTTTTGATATATTCGGGAAGAAATTCAATATCACCAATAGATCCAACCGGTGAAAACACAAGTCTTTGTACTCTTTCTTCACCGATTGTTGCAACAATTACAAAAGATTGAGGAGGCGCTTCTATTCTTGGAGGCACTTCATCTCTCAAAATAAACGCCATATCATAAGCAGGGTATCCTCCATCTCCATCTGTGTAGAAACTTTCGTCGTCATTAATCTTCGTCAGTTTACTTAGCCAAAGCTTCGCATCTTCCCATTTTGTTTCTCCAACTTTTATACCCCAAAAGCAGGGAAGTTCACACCTCCCATTGGTTTGAAGCAGTTCAATCACTTGATTCCGTGGAGATAATTCCAAAGAAACACATCCCACAAGGACAAGTACTACAACCATAAAAAATGCCATTTTTTTAAAGATACTCATTGCCTATTCCTTATTTCGCAGGACGATTGCCGAGAGTGTGGTTTAACTGAAAGCCAGCAAACAGCTTTATTAGAACTTACGTAAAATTCGCGCCCTGTAAAACACATCGTACCCTTCAGGGTAGACCGCCTTTGAGTATAAAAGGTGTTTTTACGTAAGTCTTGTTTATATAAAAAACTCACCCATTTTGCAGGGTGAGTTTTTGTTTGGGGTTGAGAATCAGTTATCGGCTGGGGTTGAAGCGTAAACGTCTTGCCATCAAAATCACGATGATGAACGCCAGCGACATCACAATAAGCCCAGGGATGCCTACTTCGTCGGCGAAGCCTGTGTTCGGCAGCGCCGTGGTGGTTGGGACGATGGTCAACTGCGCAATCGCAGCCTGGGTAAGCGCCGCGCCGACGGTGGCGGTGGCAGCTGCAGGGGTGCCTGCGGCAGGGGTCCCTTCACCTGCGGCTGCAATAGCAGACTCTGGGGTGGCATTCGGGTCGAGGGTTGCTGTAACAGTGGCAACGTTGACAACCGAAGTCTGTGTGGGCTCCAAGGTGGCGGTGGGTTGAATGGCAGCCTCGGCGGTGGCAGTTAATGCGGGTCCTACCCCGCTGAAAGCGGCTTCAGCCGTTTGAGTTGCGGCGACAGCTTGTGCTTCTGCCTGGGCAGTGTTATTGCGGTTGAGAAGGAAAATCCCGCCAAGGCAGGCAACTGCAATGAGAATGATGCCGCCCAAAATACCGGCAGCGATCAGAAACGTACGGTTGTTATTGGACTCTTCCGGGAGTTGACCGTCGTCAAGGTTATTATCATCAAAATTTGATTCTTCAAAAGACATGGAGCACTCTCCTGATTGTTATATGTCGTAAAGTAAATTTATATGCGGGTATTATCCCACAACTTCCATGTTAATGAGCGGAACGATGACCGTCTCATTGTTTTCAAGCTTAACTTCCGCCGCCTGTGCACGTAACCCGCTGGGGAGAACCGTGAGCCCGGGTTTGATGGCAACGATGGAGCCGATCATGCCCATGGCGGGCGGGCGGCGCATCTTTACCTGTTGACCGACCGCGAAGGTTTCCGTTTCGTTGGGCATGGGCGGGTCGGAAGAAGTTGGTAATGGAATAATAATCTCTGGGCGTGCGCCAGTGTAACGGTCATAAACTTCGGCGTTGACCGTGATCTCACGCTTGGCGTTGGTACTGAGCAATTTATAGGCGGCAGAGTTCATGGGCAGGGAACCGATCCCATCCGTTACCAGGACGGGGAACTTCATCTCACGCGCCTTCGACATCAGCCCAGGCTGAATGCTGGAAAGGATCAAACCGCGTGCAGGCAAGTCGGCTATGGCTTGCAGTGCTTCGACAGTTTTTAGCATGCCGCCCAGAATGATCGAGCCGCGCAGACTGACATCCGCACGATCCGGGGTCAATACCGTATCGGGATTCTCCATGAGATTGACCAGTTGACCCGCATCGACTCGCCCGTTTCCCCATACTCCTTGAACCAGCCCGCCTGAAGCCTGGATGACAACCCCGCGATTCGGGATGACCTGGATCACGGTGCCGGGAATTCCGGCTCGCAATTCCATTTTTGTCTCGCCGACTTCCATCAACACTTGTCCGCCGCCGACGGCTACCACACGTCCATCATGCGGGGCGTGGATCGTTCGTGCAAAAAGACCCTGTCCTACAGCGATCTCAGCCCCGGCAGTAAGCTTGTCATCTACCTGGCATTTGATGAGTTTATCTGCGGCAGCGGGAGAGATGCCCAGCATTCGCGCTACGTCCAAAAAGGCATGTTCACGTGACCAGCGAGTCTGTGCCACCACTTCGGTTGCGGTCACTTTTTGTTGCATGCGCGCAACTACATTGCCAGAGATCGGTAGAAGCCGTTCTCTCACGATCGTGGTCAGACCCAAAACATGATGTACAGGTGCAAGCATGGGTTATCCGCCTCCCAGAGTCCAATTCCATTTTTTAATAAGTTCTCGCCTGCGCACGGGGTCAGAGGGCATGTCCAATGGACGTCCACGTCCGTCGAAGATAATGCCCAGTGCTCCGCCAGTAACCTGCATGGATTTAACTCCGCGCCCGGGACCAAAACCAACGTCCACGCCGCGAGCCACTTGAATGCTGATCGTGCCTACTTCACCATTGGCAAGCGGAAGGGTCTCGAGGAAACCATACTTCAAGTCCATGGCGGCTTCGGCGCCGTTCTCGTAAGTGACCTTTGCCTTCAAAATGGAAGCACCATATTTGGCAGAGACGACCGGTGAAATGACCGTTCCCACACTGAGGAACGCGCCTGATTCAAGTACATGCACAGGCAGGATGTTATTCTGTGAAGCGGCAGCACCGAGCATGGGCATGAGGTTATTCTGGTCGAGGATGACCGTGGAGATGCCCACGGGTTGCACCGAGTCGAGGAGCAGAAGCAGGCTCTGACCGGGGCGTGAAGCGTCGCTGAGGGCGGCACCTCCAGCTATGATGGGATCGAAAAGTGGAGCCAGAGTCGGCTTGATGGAGGCGACATCCTTTGGAAAATCTTTTTGAGCCGCCTGCATGGCAAGATATAAAGCTTGCTTCGCCACCGATTGCGCGATCACAAAGTCTTCCTTGGTGGCTGCGATCGTGGCGGGATGATGCGCCTTCTGATGCAGATAATCGAGAATGACGCTTGGAGGTACATCGAGTGTAGACCAGCGCAAGATGTCTTCCAATGTGGTGTAGTTTAATAAACCCGGCAGGTTTTCACCAAGACCAAATTGTGGATATGCCTTTAGCACAGATTTGTCTTTGAACCCGGCGGCGATCACAGCGGATGAGGCGCCAAGGTCTACGCTGAGCAATCCCTTTTGTGAGCCATAAACATTCGAAAGGAATCGCACCATGCGCCCGGTGGCATAGGCAGTGGGCAGGGTATGACCGCCCGACCAAACATCGAGCACATCCAAGCCTTTGAGTTGTTTTTTGCGGATTCGAATGAGCATGTTTGCGAGTTCAAGCTCGGCAGGCTCGATATCTTCGGTTTCGAGCGAAGGGCGGATGTTATGACTAAAATGCAGGGTAGGCGCGAAAGAACCAACCATTTCGCGGACTTCGCCCGCCAATTTGCCGTTGCCAGCGAATAAAATGGCAGGACGTTTTTCTTCGGGCATCAGGTAACTTGCCAGCCCGATCGGCTCGAGTAATTTTTGCACCGAGCGTGATGCGCCGCCATCGGTGCCGCCCGCAATGACAACCATGTCGGGGCGAATCCGCAGGATGCTATCGATGCGTTGCTCGGGTTTGCGTTGGTCGCTGAGGCTGAGGGTATCCATAATGCGAGCATAAGTGGATTCGGTCAGGCGGCGGGCGCTTTCGAGGGATACATCCTTAAGCAAGCCGACGACCAGCGTTCGGACGGCCGGACCAGCGGATACCGTTAAAACAAGCGAATCCACGCCGGAACCGTCTGGCTGGCTCGGCAAAATCAAGCTATTCGATGAGTCAAGCAGCTTTTTCTTTAATACATTCTGCAAGACCTGAATGGCATTGCGTGCACCTTCAGACACGTCCTTGACGGGCGCTTCTGCTGTGCTGGGTGCAATGCCAGATGCAATGAAGCGATATTCGCCTTCGATCACATCAAAAAGGACGGCACGCGTATTTGCCGCGCCGACATCGAGGGCGAGCAGGGAATTGCTGGTAACCAATGAAGTGGGCATGATACCTAGAAGATCCCAAGCAAAGAATTAATGAAGTTGACGAGTGAGGTGGAACGTTCGATCAGGGCAGTAAGTGCCGCCGCAAAAACGCCAGCGAAAATTACACCTAATGTAATGCCAATAAAGATGCGCCCCACCAGAGCAAACAGATCGATCAGACCAAAGCGTTTTGTAGTGCCATCTGGTTTGGGTCTTGCACCGAAGTGAAAGTATGCCAGCGAAGTGACCACACCCAAAAGCATGATCGCCCCATTGCCCAGCAGTTCGATGGATTGAATATTACGTGCCGCTGCGGCTGCTGGGTCGAAGAAATTGATGGTTGCCATCACCTGTGGGATGAGTGTGCCCGTCAATGCACCAGCAAGCGTCACCGCGGCACCTGCACCAACCAGAAATGCCATGGTGATGCGCGCAATGCCTGTGAGGCGCGGCGAGATCTTCATCAGAATGAAGGCAAAACCAAGCCACGGTACGATCAGCAATGCACCGCGGTCATAAGCTGCAGTTTGTATAACGACCAGGGTTGGCTGGAAGAGCTTGGGATAGAGCACCTGCCAAAAAACTACAGAGGCGGCATACCCTGAAGCAACGCCTACAAACAGATACACAGCGATCTTGAACAGCGGGTTATCCCCGATTAGATAGCTCAGGATCATGAGGGTAAACAGAAAGCTCAGCGCACCGCTGATGAGGTCGAGAGAAATGGGCATATTAATTTCCCTTCCTCGTTCCGGCGCGATCACGCAACCCAAGCGCCAGGTTGATCAACCCGCCGCCCAACACGAACATCATGGCTAGCAGCATACCGATGCTGTAGGCGTCCCAATAAGCACGAGCCGTGCCTGGGCGTCCGCTATTGAAATGGCGTTCAACGAGGGCGCCGCCATACAAACCCGAGACCATTCCGTTCACCTGACCTGAGTCATAATACGGCTGGATCATCGGCGCCGCCTGTGTGCTGGAAACAACCAGGAACGGAACCACGCCGCGCGCGTCTTGCGTCTGCTCCACCCAGGAACGGGCAGCATCGACATTGTCCGTGACGAGAATGATGGCGGCGAATTGGTTCAAAGCACTCACACCTTGCAGCGGCTGGAAGGTCCATGCGGGCTGGCTGTAAATATCCAATGGTGCAGCAAGAGACGGGTTCTGTGCAAACGCGCGCACACCCATCTGCCCCCCAGAAAGATAGCCCAAATTCAAATAGGTGGCTTGACTCTCGTAGTTGTGAAAACCTAAAGGTCCAGCCATGAAGCGCTCGATCAACATTGACCCCGATTCATTGCTGGCGACGAACGTCAGGCGCGGATGTTTCAACAACAGCAGATGGTCGAACAAAGGGGAAGCGGCGGCTTCCATCTCACCGGCACGCGCGGGTTCATAATCCACTGCCACCAATACGGGTGCATTTTCAGGGATGGCTTGCACAATTGCCACTGCATAATCCAACTCGGATGGTTTCGCCTCAGGCATCGAGAAGATTTGTGTCCGCAAGATCGCTGTACCAAGCGTCACTGCCAACAGAATGAAAGCAAGAGACCAACGCAGCACGCGAGAAGAAACAAGCGGTTTTTCAACAGCGATCGACTCAGGCGCAGTCTCTGCGGCTAGGATCTGCTCGAGAATTTCGGCATGTTTCAACTGCTCATCGCTGGCATTCAGTTTATTGGAATAGGTTTTAGGCTTGCTGGTAGGCGCAAACCCTACACCCATAGGCAACACACCCGAAAGCCCAGCCAACGCGCCACGTGACTCTAACGTCAGGTCATTTGAGGCTGAAACAATGTTAGCCATGCTCTGGTCCGACGGACGCATCGCCTCTACCCACGAAGGCAACACATTGGGAGAGAGTGCATCTGAACCGGTGATCGGTTCAGGCACCATCGAAGCAGGCGGCGGCTCTTCCATCGCATTCGATAGCCAATCTGGCATATCGGTGAAAAGTGCCGCATCTCCTCCCTCACTGCGGAAGATGTCTTCAGAAAAAGCAGGCGTGGCTTCGAAAGGCGTATTGATCTGCTGTGTCGGTGTTTCGGTTTGTAACGGTTCAGAAGTTTTCGTCGGCTCATCGAAGATCAATGATTGCGGCGCGGCAGCCTTCAACCAATCTGGCACATCTCCGAGCGAGTCATTATTCAAGAAGTCAGGTTGGGCGGTGGGGGGTAAAGTCTCGGCTTCACTTCCCAGCCATCCTAAATTGGAATCGTCCTTTTTGGATGATTCAGATTCTAAGTCCAGCCATAAGGGGATATCTCCAACAGAAAACGGGTCAGACGCCGCCGGAGTTGACTCAACAAAAGGAGCCGACTCTCCGCCCAGGCTGTTCAACCAATCGGGTGCGTCCGAAGAAACATTAAATGGCTCTGGAGCTTTTGCCTGTGAATCGACATTTGCATTAGCCGACATCTGATTCAGCCAATCAGGCGTATCAGATGAGAGATCGAATAGTTCTGGTTCCTTTGCCTGTGAATCGACATTTGCATTAGCCGACATCTGATTCAACCAATCAGGCGTATCGGATGAAAGATCGAATGGTTCTGGTTCCTTTGCCTGTGGAGCCACATTCGCACTTGCAGACATTTGATTCAACCAATCAGGCGTATCAGATGAAAGATCGAATGGTTCCGGCTCTTTTGCCTGCGGAGCCACATTCGCACTTGCCGACATCTGATTCAACCAATCAGGCGTATCAGATGAAAGATCGAATGGCTCCGGCTCCTTTGCCTGCGGAGCGGCGTTTGAAGCAGATGAAGCATCACTAAACCAGTCAGAGGCTCCCAAAGGTGAGGCTGCCGGCGTTTCAGGTTCCTTCTCTCCTGCATCCGCCGCCATTTGCTTGAGCCAATCGGGTGTGTCATTCGAGGAAGCCGGAGCAGAAAAGGGCACATCATTTGCCGGGGTAAATTGAGCCGGAGGCTGAAAGGACGGTTGGTCTCCACTCGACTCGCGGAACCAATCGGTGAGCTCGTCTTTTTCTTCCGTACCAAATTGCGGAGACTGAATCCCTGCCAGCCATGAGGGGACTTCCTCTTCGTCAGATGTGGCAGGCTGCTGAAAATCATCCTTCGAGCCAGTCTCCACCCAACGTACACCACTGGTCTCAGTAGTTTCTGGTTGCGCCTTTGGCTTGGGTGCAGATGCCCCCGTAATGTTGGCAAGCCAATCTGGTACTTCTTCGTCGTCGTTATCGCCAGCTTGAGATTGCAAACCCGCTAAAAAGTCCATAGGAGCGGGAGTTTTGGGGCTGGGTGGTGGGGTCTCTTCTTGAGAAGGTTCGCCCATGTCAGGCTGCTTGGCAGACTCGCGCGCATCCCTTAGCCATTGCGGCAGGATGGCTTCAAGTTCACCGGTATCGCGAACACCAGGTGCCTGACCGGGTTGAAATCGGGAGTCATTTGAAAGCGAGCTCTGACAGCGCTGGCAGTTTTTTTGACCAGGCGGATTTTCCGCGCCGCATACAGGGCATTGGATCATGTCAGCCATTTAATTCCCCCCGTATGGGCGGTCCATACCAAAGAGGACGCGTAACCCTGTGGTCAGTGTGCCGAGCGCAACACCGATCAAAATGCCGCGCGCTCCACCCAATGCCCATATCTGCGATACCCACGGTCGGATCAAGGTGCCGAAAATGGGAACATCGCCGAACGGCAAGGTCGCTGAGCCCAGGAAAATAAGTGCGGCGGTGATGATAAAGACAATGCCCATCAAGTCTGCGCGGCGGCGCAGGAGACGAACAGCAGCATACAATAAAGACACAGCCAGAAGACCCATCAATGTCGCTTCGACCGGGATGATGATACCGTTCAAGACAATCGATTGTAAGATCGGGTTTTGAGGTTTGAGGACAAGCCCAAAAATAAAGGTGGCGAACAACCCCATGACCAGAATGGCACTGTAGATTCCATCTTTTGCCCGGCGGCGAATTTTATCCGTATGAACCGAAACGAGATTAAAGATACCGATCAGCGCAGCAGCCCCTGCCAGAATGATCGCCCAATCCAAAAGAAGGACTTGCAAAACAGCCGCCTGCGGGAGGAAGTACCCAAGCAGAACCAACACACCGACCGCAATGGCAATAATGGCGGTTAGAACGCGCATTAGAAGACCCCCACAAATTTAAGTGCCGACCCAGCGATCAAGGCAAGAATGATCAACCAGCGGAAAATATCTTGCACAGTCAGGCTGGCGGCATGAGAAGGATCCAGGTTAAGGTATGCCCCTGCAGCAAAGAGTTCCTCTCCAATGAGCGGCTCCTGCGCACTGGCATACAACACAGCTTGCCCGGCAAGGTCATCACTGGCACCGACGATCGGAACATTGATGTTGTCTGACGCATCGGTGATCAACCCCGCTTCGGGACCAAAATGCCCGATCAAAATATTGGTGGATACGGTTTCATTCTGGGCGATATGCATGGCTCCGGCGGCGTAGCTGAAAGGAGTCAACCCGGTAATCCGTCCCGTTGTATGCACATACGCCTCCCCCACACCCGCTGCTTGATACCCAGCTTGGAGCGTATCCTGAGTCAACAACCCTAAGGTTGCATCTCCTGAAGATGCAATGGAGGGCATGTCGCTTACAGAGGTGCGCTCGGCGATATTTCGCAAAAGAGCCAACCCGGCAAACGCCGAGCCGCCACGTGCGTCGAGCAAACTGCCATGACCCAATGAGATGTGCAGCCGTTTGCCATCTTCAATGCTCAAACCAAGTGCGCGGACGAGCCTTGCAAAAGCGGGAATGTCTCGCAAATGCGAAGGGGAACGACGCTTCCATAAGGTGATCACACCCAGTAAAAATGCTGCAGCAATAAGAATGGCTGGTGCGATCATCGATCTGCTCCGGTTTGGTTCAAATATGCGGCAAAAGCGCGGGTTTCCGATTCATCTTCCAGCAACCCGGCAAGGGCGGTGAGAGATTCGCTTTTTACAAATCCCCCGCCAAAATAAATCGCCTGTGCCCCGATCAGGGCAAGCGGACTCCCAGCTTCGAGGAACGAGGCGACAAGATCGTGAAGTTGATAACGGCGCAAGGACTCAGCCCAGCGTTGCCAGAATTCGCGCGTTGAATTCATAGTTAATGCGAGTATAGCATAATTTTAATGTAGCCCCTGCTGCATACCCGTATAAAATGTTACAGTTCTGTGAAAATTTCAAGACAAATGCTCCGAAGTGGGTAATGTTTCAAAAAAAAGACCCGGAAGGTTTCAAAACCTTCCGGGTCTTTCATTCTACGGCGCAATGACCGTGTCTGATGGGATCTCAACATCTTTTGGAATGATCACAATACCATCACGCACGTACCATTTTTCATGGTCAATATCCGTATTGCGCGGGAAGGGACGAATGGTTACGTTATTCCCGATATGCACGTTCTTATCGAGGATGGCACCTTCGATGTGACAGTTCGAGCCGATGCCGATCGGCAGTCCGCCACGTTCGCGATCATAATAATCTGAGCCCATCACGATACTATCCTTGATGACACATCCCGCCGCGATCTGACTGCGAATGCCAATGATGCTATGCGAGATCTCCGACTTCAAAACCCGGCTCCCTTCTGCGATCAATACATCCTTCAATTTGCTATCCTCAACAATGGAAGCCGGCAGGTAACGAGTGTCTGTATAAATGGGCAGTTTCGCATCGTAAAAGTCGAAGGGCGAACTCGACGATGTGAGCATCAGGTTGGTCTCATAGAAAGAACGGATCGTTCCAATGTCTTGCCAATAGCCGTCAAAGTCGAAACCAAAAACTTTGTGAGACTTGATCGCCTGCGGAATGATATCGCCGCCGAAATCATCAAAGCCGGGATAATTGCTAATGAAATCCAACAGCACTTTGGTGTTGAACATGTAGATTCCCATCGAACCAAGGAAAGGTCGTTTGGGGTCATCGCGGCTGACAAATTTATTTTGGGTCTCGGGATCTTTGGGCTTCTCAACAAAATTGGATATCTTGCCATCTGCTTCGCGCTTCAAGATTCCCAGACGGCTTGCTTCTTCCCTCGGAACTGGCTGCACAGCGACGGTGACATCTGCCTTATTCGCCCAGTGATATTCCGCCATGGCTTTATAGTCCATGCGGTAAAGATGATCGCCTGCAAGAATGAGCACATACTTTGCACCCGATGCCTGAATCTCCA
>JAFLCF010000146.1 GCA_017303735.1 Anaerolineae bacterium | reverse complement strand
ACTGCATCCCCGTACATATGGCTAATGTGTTCGGCATTTTAGCACCATGCCGGTATGTATGCAAGAGGTAATTTGGATATTGCAATCTTAAAATATTGACTCGATTCCCCATTAGACGATAGACGACGGACCATTGACCATGGAAAAAGCCCCGCTTCATTCATAATGTTGAGTTGTTTCTGCTCTAAAAGCCTATAACAACACTGAAAACGTTTCTCAAGCGATGACCCCGAAGGGGTGTCACGATTCAAAGTATCATGTCACCCCTTCGGGGTTTGAAATTCTATTTTCGTAATTTTCTATAATCCTTACATCCCTTCGGGATTATTATAACCATCCATGGTCTATCGTCCGCCGTCCATGGTCAGATCTTCCGCAAGAACTCCATCACATGCGGGTTGAAGTCTGCTGGGTGGCATTGATGCGGCACATGTCCGCAGATCGGGAAGGAATGTTTCTTCACCAGGTTCGGCAGCTTCGCTGCCAATTGCGGGAAGGACGCAGGCGCAAGCGTTTGGTCACGTCCGCCCCACAAGAGTAGGGTCGGCTGGGTGATGCGCGCAAGGTCCAGGTCCAAGTGATGAAGCGTGCGCGGAATGTTGTAGATGCCAGATGCCGCCCGTTTGTAATCCAGCGCGGTTTGGTAACGGATATGCTCCGGCAATACATGCGTTTCACGGCTGCCGATATAGGTGCTAAAGCTGGTCATATCCACAAAGAAGCGAAACACGCGATACGGCGTGCAGTCGATCAGGGTTGTGTTGATCAGCTGATGATGGAACATCTTCTGCAAGACCGGCGGCAATTGCGCCATCGAATAGAACGGGTTGACCAACACCAAAGACTTGACCTTCTCTGGGTTGCGATACGTATAGAGCATCGAAAGCCCGCCACCCAACGAATGCCCCACTAAATGGATCGGGAAGGAAATATCGAGTGCCTCGATCCATGCTTCAAAATCAGCATAGGCATTATCCACTGAATAATCATGCGTATGGGTTGGCTTCTCACTTTCGCCATGCCCCAGCAAATCCAGTGCATACCCGGCATATCCCGCCGATGTCGTTTCTGGCAGCAGGTCATCCCAGTCATGCAAAGATGCCGCCAGCCCATGCACCATCACCACGGGCTCTCCCTGCCCCTGGTGTACATAATTTACCGTTCGCCCATTGGGCAAGGTCATCTTTCGATACTCGATCTGATTCTTCGTCTGTACTTCCATTTACATCTCACAAAGATGCCGCATGTGTAGGACGCGGCATCTGGGTAATATCTTAATTCAATTGTATTAGTAACGGGTAAAAATTTACCCGTCAAAATCGTTAGTCCGTTTTGATCCGTGAGTCCGCGATAAAGTCCGCTTACCTATTCACTTGCAATCTGCTTCCCATAACGCTTCGCCAACTCTCTGCGCAAGACCTTGCCGATAAACGTGCGCGGGAATTCTTCCATGAAGATCACAAAGCGCGGCACCAGGTGCGGTGGCAAACGACGTTTGCAATAAGCAATGACCGACTCAGCACTGGTCTTTTCTTTCCCGGCGATCACAAACGCAAAGGGATGCCCAGCCACTGCCACAACTGCCACTTCTTTCACCTGCGGAATTTCGTAAATCACTTCTTCCACATCGCGTGGGAAGGCAGGCTCTTTGCCGCCTTTTTCGGGGTACCACATATCCGCCTTGCGAGCGATGATGCGGCAGAAACCATCCTCATCCACTTGGGCAACATCGCCGGTGAGCAGCCAGCCGTCTTCGGTGATAACTTCTTTGGTGGCGGCTTCATTCTTCCAATAGCCCATCATCACCTGCGGACCACGAATAGCAAGCTCGCCGATCTGACCCGGCTCCACTTCTTTGCGCCCGCTTTTCAAGTCCACGATGACCGATTCAGTCGATGGCAACGGCACGCCGATCGTACCCAGTCGGCGGTTCTTCCCCAACGGGTTGGCATGTGTGATCGGTGAGGCTTCGGTCAGACCATAGCCTTCCACTAATTTGCCTTTGGTCAATTTTTCGAAAGCTTCCTGCACTTCCACGGGCAAGGGAGCCGATCCGCTAATGCAGGCTTTGATCGTGCGTATGCCATACTTGCGCACACCGGGGAAGTTGTTGATTGCCACATACATGCTCGGCGAGCCGGGGAAGATGGTCGGCTTATGTTTCTTGATAGACTTCAACACATCCAAGGTCTTGAATTGCGGCTTGAGGATCATCGCCGAACCAAGCGAAACAGGCACATTCAAAGCAGCCGTCATGCCATAGCTATGGAAGAAAGGCACAACGCATAAGAACCGTTCTTTGCCTTCATGTGCGCCTGGCAGCCAATGGCGGGTCTGCAACGTATTGGCAACCAGATTGCGATGGGAAAGCATCACACCTTTTGAAAGCCCCGTGGTGCCGCCCGTATAGATGATGACTGCTAGATCATCCGAGTGCACGTCCAAACCGGGAGATTTTGTGTCTTGCTGAGAAAGCCAGCGATTCCAATGCAAAGCATTACGAAAGTCCAAGCCACGGTTGCGCCAGCGTGAGATCAGTTTTTTAGGCAGAGAGAGATATTGCCCAGGGTCGGTCAACACCACATGCGGTACGCCTGCCCCCTCTTGAATTTGCTTCGCCAACCCCGCCCAAGTAGACATAGTCACCAGCACACTGGCGTCTGCTTCTTTGATCTGGCGGATCAATTCCTCCGGCTCGGTCATCGGCGGAATCAACACCGCTACAGCACCCGCTTTCAGGGTGCCATAAAACCCGATCACCATTTGCGGGATGTTCGGCATCAGCAAAACCACACGTGCGCCTTTGCCAATTCCCTGCGCCAACAATGCATTGGCAAAGCGATTAACTTCATGGTTCAAACTGCGGTAAGTTATGGCGGCACCTTCAAAGAAGATCGCCGGGCGACCCGGAAAGCGCCTCACCGCCGAACGCAATAAATGATGTGCAGGAATGCGCGGCACGTCCACAGTGTAGGGCACGCCTTCTTCATAGTGGTTCAGCCACACGCGCTCACTCTTGAGATCGTCTCGTTGGGTTTTGGAGACGATAAAGGATTTATCGCGCCAAGTCTTTTTGGATTCGCCTTTGAGGAAATTCGTGATGGCACGGTCTACCGTCTCGCGCCTCTCCAACATGACCATATGCCCGGATACGCCAATATCAATATCTTCTGCGCCAGGAATGGATCCGGCTACTTTTTCGAACAACGGGCGGTCGAAGACGATATCGCGATGTCCGCGGATGACGAGGGTGGGAACGGTAAGCTGCGCGAACTTGTCCCAGCCGCGCCAAACGGACATGTTTCGCTGATAGAACTCTTTCAAGGCATGCGGCGGAGCATGCAGCCAATTCCGCGTCAATGGACCGATTGCCCGCAAGACCGTTGCAGGCAGGTTCAAGCCAAGTTTGAACAAGGGGTTGAGTTTGAACTCCCCTGCTGTGGCAATAATGATCAATTTTTCAACATGGTCGGGGTGATTTAGGGCATAGTCGGTTACGACCGCGCCGCCAAAGGAATGGCCCACTAAAACAAAAGGCGGAGATACTTTCAACTGGGTCAGAGCCGTTTCCAGGTCCAGTTGGATGCGCGGCATGTCGTAGCCAGTAGAAGGCTTGTCGGAGAGACCATGTCCACGCATATCCAATGCAATCACGCGGTTATCCATCGCGAATTTTTGCATTTGATATTGCCATTGTTCCGCTTTGCCGCCGAAGCCATGAACGAATACGATGGTGCGTTTGGGTCGTTCGGGTGAAACATCGATGGCAGAGAGCCGCACGAGCGGGTCGGAGGAAATGCGTACTTCGTACCGGTAGAGATCGAAGTCTATGTCCATCTAAGAAGTGTACAAGAGACGCGATAGATTGTCAATTTTTATTGTGAAAATTGGTATATAATGCCGAATAATGAGCTTTGAAAAAATTGTAGAGACCTTGATAAAAGAAGCGCAGGAGCGCGGCGACTTCGATAACCTGAAGGGTAAAGGACAGCCACTAGACCTGGATGCTTACTTCGAAACGCCTGAAGATATGCGCCTGGCATATTCGGCGTTAAAGAATGCAGGTTTGGTTTCGCCTGAAGTGGATCTATTGCAAGAGATCGCGGCGCTCAAAGAACGGCTGGCAGCCACATTTGAAGAAGTACAAAGGAACAAGATCAAAAAGATCCTCCACGATAAGCAGTTGGAGTTCAATATTTTGATGGACCGCCAGAAAAAGAACCGTAAAGCCTGAGCAAAACTTTAACGTTTCTATTACGCACCCGCTTTGACAAATCCCCCCCGCCCTGCTATACTTCTTGACAGTTAAGTTGACTTTTCAGGCGCTTGAGCGCCTTTTGTTTGAGAACAATCGTGTTTTACCGGCATCGATCTTCGCGAGCAAGTCAGCGAAGGTCTTTTTGTTTGTTTGAGGGAAAAGACGTTTATTGGAATTTGCAAGTGTACTTGCAAGAACCACCAAATCACCACCTACCTTAACTTTAACCGCATAGGCGGTTTACACCCAAATTGGGCGCAAGATTAATTTTGAAATTTGTGAGGTTTACAAAAAAACAATATGGTTAAAAAAAATAAATTAAGAATTATCCCGCTCGGGGGGCTGGGCGAAGTGGGAAAGAACATGATGGCGTATGAGTACGGCAACGACATCATCGTCGTCGACGCTGGCATCATGTTCCCCAAGAACGACATGCTGGGTGTGGATTACATCATCCCAGACTATGAATATTTGAAGAAGCGCGCAAACCGCGTGCTGGGCTTGTTCATCACCCACGGGCACGAAGATCACATCGGCGCGATCCAACATTTTATTGAAGATATTCCAGTGCCGGTCTACGCCACCCCGCTTACCCGCGGGTTGATCGAAGCCAAACTGCATCGCAATGGCGCACAGCACAAAGCCCAAATGAAAACCGTTCAGGCAGGCGAATCGACCCGGGTCGGTCCCTTCCTGCTCGAATATTTCCACGTCAATCATTCCATTCCAGATGGGGTTGGCATCGGCATCACCACCCCGGCGGGGTTGGTCGTTCACATGAGCGACTTCAAGTTTGACCAAACCCCCGTGGATGGCTGGCCCACCGATTTTGCCAAGCTCTCCGAATTTTCGAACCGCGGCGTGGACTTGCTCCTCTCCGACTCGACCAACGCCGAACGCCCCGGCTGGACTCCCTCCGAGTCTGTCATCGGTCCGGCATTCGACAAGGTCTTCGCCGAAGCCAAGGGACGCATCATCGTCGCCACCTTTGCCTCGCTGATTTCGCGCGTGCAACAAGTGGCAGATGCCGCCGCCAAGACCGGGCGCAAAATGGCATTAGCCGGTCCGAGCATGGTCGATAACGTCAAGATCGCGCGCAAGATGAAATATCTTGAGATCCCCGATGACCTCATCGTGTCCATCGAACAGGCGCTGCAAATGCAGAACCATAAAGTGGTCATCATGTGTACTGGCTCGCAAGGTGAGCCATCCTCCATCGTCGGGCGTCTATCGGCTGGCACCAACCGTCAGTTCGATCTCAAAGATGGCGACACCATCGTCCTCTCCTCGCATCCGATCCCTGGCAACGAAGAGACCATTAGCAAGACCATCAACCGCTTGCTAAGAAGAGGCGCGAAGGTCATCCACGATGGCATCGCCCCCATTCACGTCTCAGGTCACGCCGCACAGGAAGAGCAGAAATTGCTCATCAACCTTGTGCGCCCCAAACACTTCATGCCCATCCACGGCGAACTGCGTCAGCTCATGCGCCACGCCGAGCTTGCCCAACAACTGGGCATAGACCCAGAGAACATCATCGTGACTGAAAATGGTCAGGTGGTGGAACTGGTTGGCAAAAAGATCCTGCGCGGCGAGCGCATCCCTGGTGATTATGTTTTCGTCACTGGCGAATCAATAGGCGATATCGACCACGACGTAATGCGCGAACGCAGTCAGCTTGCCCGCAACGGCATCCTGCTCATCGACATCAGCATCGACAAGAAAACCGGTCGCTTACAGCACGATCCTGAGATCATCACTCGCGGCTTTGTCTCACCAGAAGAAGCCGCCTCGCTCATTCCAGATGTCCGCAAACTTGTGCTGCGCATGGTCCACAACGACGGCTTCGACGATGAAAAAGACATCATCAATGCCGTAAAGAGTTACCTGCATCAGCAAACCAAACGTAGACCGATGGTCTTTGTGACATTGAGTAAATCATAGTAAATAAAAAGTGACAGTCACCTTAAAGGTGACTGTCACTTTTTTAACTGTAGTGCGATCTGCCGATCCACCTTCCCCATCGGGTATTCTTCCAACTCAGTCAGCTTCACCCATTTCAAATTCTTTTCTTTTGGAACTGAAACTTTCTCGCATACAAACGGATGAACCGTGACTTTGAAATGGCTGTAGGCATGCTCGACGACTTGCAGCGCCTCTTTTCTCTTAACTTGAATTTGTGTCGCCGCTTTCAAGCCTTTGACTAACGCCTTCGCCGGGTCGCCATCTATTCTCGCGTTTGGAAATTCCCACATGCCCCCCAGCAATCCCTCCGCCGGGCGCTGACTGAGCAACACGCGCCCACGCTCCACGATCACCGCCGCCACATGCACATAAGATGGCACAGCCTTTTTCGGCTTCAAAACGGGACGTAATTCTTGCGTCCCGTTTTCGCGTGCTTTGCATAAACTCATCAACGGACACAACAAACAACGAGGATTCTTCGGTAAACAAATTGTTGCGCCTAAATCCATGAGTGCCTGGTTGTAATCTCCTGCTTCACCCTTGGGCAAATTTTTGGCTGCCAACTCCCAAAGCAATTTTTCGCCAGCGGGAGAATCCGCAAATTCATTTATATCAAACAAACGCGAGAATACTCGCCGTAAATTACCGTCGAGTGTGGGCTCGTCCATGCCGAATGCCATTGAAGCAATTGCCCCAACGGTATAACGTCCAATTCCCGGCAGGCTGCGCAAATCATCCAAATCACGCGGAAGTTCACCGTTAAATTTCTCTGCAACCACTTTGGCGGCTTTGTGCAAATTCCGCGCACGGCTGTAATAGCCCAGCCCTTCCCAGGCGTTGAGGACATCCTGCTCGCTGGCAGAGGCAAGGGCTTTGACGGTGGGAAATAACTTCATCCATTTTTCAAAATAGGGAATGACCGTATCCACCCGCGTTTGCTGGAGCATGATCTCTGAAACCCAAACCGCATACGGATCGGGGTGGTCGCGCCAGGGGAGAATCCGCTTTTGGGTGTGGTACCAGGCAAGGAGTTGGGTGGCGAGGCGGTTTTTCATCAAATCAGTTATTAAGGGCAGGTTTCGGTCAACGGAGCGCTTTGGTATGTGGCGTCGCCGAAATCGATCAGGCGGACGTATAAAACGTCATTGTCTGAGCAAGCCAGCAAAGTCACATCGGCGCCTTGTTTAAAATCGAGGAGTTCTTTGGTTGGGAAAAAGGCATTCTGGCTGGATGAATTGATCAACATAAACCCAATGCGCGGAAAGTCACGCACGGCATAGGCGGGCCATGGGTTCGCTGAGGCGAGACCTTCTCCGCGCCAGTACATGCGCGGGAATAGCAGCCTACCTTCAAGGATGTGCGAGTCCTTTTGAGTCAAAAATGCCTCGATCTCATTTCTCGCATATCCTTGCGATTCGAGTTTTGAAATCAACTGTTCCTGGGTAGAAGTGAAATGCGGTTCCGCCAGTCCCTTCGCGAGCCAGGGAAGTGAGCCGATAAAAACAAAAGTGAGTACGGGGATCAGATGTTGAACTCGCAGATCGCCGAATAAAATAGTCTTAGTTTCGTTTTTTAATGGCGGCTGGATAAAACTTTCTGTTCTTGCGCCAAATAAAAGCACCAACCCACCAAATATTTCAACAATGCCGATCGCAAAATAAAAATAGAAGACCCAATCAATGGGCATGTTGTAACGCCAACTGGAAAAGCGGGCAATGCCGTTCGAAAGGGCGTAGCCCAGATTGAACGCCAATGGAACCAGCGCCAGCCAGCCCATGAGCCGCCACGCCGCGCCAAGCCCTACAGCAACCATCGACAGATAGAACAAGACAAGGATGACGTTGTACCATTCGAGTGTCCCATTCCATTCGACCCAATACAGGTTGATCGGTTCTTGAAATCCGTTGAATGGCTTGATAAGCGGCAAAGCAAGCAGACCGCCGATCTCGGTATTCAAAAAATGAGATGCGATAAAGTTCGCCACATAGGCAGGGTTCTCAAGGGTAAATGAAATGATACGCTCACGCACGCTGTCCGTTTGGGGGTTGAACTGGCTGAGATCGAGGTTGCCCGTGAGAGAATATTGACTGTAAATGACCGCCACTTGTTTGGGGTCGTCAAATGAGAATTGACCGGCAACCGTGTAATTATGGGTCAACCATGGCAGGACGGCAAGCAGCATCGAAAGACCAAAGACCACGCCTGCCTTGATCCATTCTGCCCACTTGAAATTCATCACCAATAACGTCAATACGAACAGCACCGGCAAGGTCAACATAGATTGGGTGCGGAAGAGCAGAAACAGCCCGAAGGCTCCGCCTGCGATCAGTGTGGAGCGCAGGTCGCGCCGCTCGAGCCACCAAAGCACAACCAGGCAGATCAGGACGATGCTGAAGGCTGTTGCAAAATCAGTCGTGAATATTTTGGAATTTGCCACGCGTGTATTCGAGGCGATCCACAAGCCGGTGTACTCGCGGAAAATGGCAAAGAGGGCAACGGTCACACCGGCGGCGGGAGAGTGAAGTTTTTTGGCAAGAAAATACAAAGCGACCGGGAAGAACGACAGCACCAAGGTCTGTGCGGCGATGATGGCGGGGTAGTCCTGGTCGAAGAGAAGATGCAGGAAAGCAAGAAAGGTCACATACAGTGGGCGCGGAGGAATGCCGCCTAAATAGTCGCTGCCAATGTGCAGGCTTTGTGCGAGGAAGTCATAAAACCCAGCATCTGAATAGGGTAGAGGCAGATTTGTCGGCGGGGAGATGGGGGCGTAAAAGCTATTCGCGAGGGTTTCGAGGGGGACGCTGAGCCAGAGGATAGCGGTGGTGAGGTAGAGAGCAAATGGAAAGTAACGAGTAACAAGAGATGAGTTGGAAGGTGGTGAATAATGAATGGTGAAAAGGAGAGTTGTAAAACCGATAATCAAGGCAAGAATGAATTGCCAGCCTTGAATAGCAACTCCGGGTTCGCCCCAATAGGCGGTGTCTGGCGTGATGCCGATCTTGGTAATAGAAATAAAAAGAAAGAGAGAAAGAAGAAAGAGGAGAGGCAGAATTGCGGCGCGATAGATGGGTTGACGCTCTTTGAGAGCTTGCGGGTGAAGTCCGTTTTTGGAAAGTAGAAAGTAAATGGCGGCTTCGAGGGTGAGGAAGAACAATAGCCACAAGAGCGGGCTAATCCGTTCGTAATATGGCAGGAGCCGCTCTGGGTTGAGATAACGCAAGAGGAACAGGAGCAGGCTGAACGTTAGAGAAAGAAGCGCGGAAGATAATATGACCGGTGTGGTAAAAAGCCGTTCGAAGCGAGCCGGGTTGCGGCGGGCATACAGTCCCAATCCGATCCCTAAAAAGAAGAGAACGCCCATTACCCCAAGCAGGGCAAGGCGTGCGAGGGAGATGCCTTCAGATGGAACTCGAAGAAGGGCGGCGATGGCAATAAGAGACTGAAATGCCGCGGCAAAGAAAAACCACGGCAGAAAATTGGAGAATTTATTTTGCATGTTTATTTATGTCGTTACGAGGAGATTGCTTCGTCGGGAAGAGCGTCCTCCTCGCAATGACATGGTTATTAAAACTGAAACCCAGCGCGCACCGAGACGACTTTATGAGAATAGTTTCTGACATAGCCGAACAGACGCTCTTGCAGCACTCCCCATTCAGGCGAAGCGAGCACGCGACGGGCTTCGTTGGCGTCGGTGGCGAGCAAGCCGACTTGAATTTGCGGGTAGGAGCCGTAGAGCGTTGCCCAGGCTTCGGCGGGCTGCAAGCCAAGCCGCTGCACACCGGGCACAAATTCACCGATGACGAATTCAAAATATTCCTGGTCGCGCTCGGGGGCGATATCCCAGGTCATGATCACTTTGATAGCCATACTATCCTTGTTGATAATCGAGGACGACCACCTTCGTCTCTTGCGGCAGGGACGAGCGCGTGGCTTTCAAGGAAGGTAGGGGATCGATCTTGCCCAGACCCATTTCCTTGAGAAATTTGCTCAGCGGTTCGAGCTTGACCTTGGCTTTATCAGTAGCGTAATGCATGGGGATGACGATGTTCGGCTCGATGGTGCTGACGACTTCTGCGGCTTTGGCGGCGTTGAGGCTGTTCCCGCCTCCCACCGGAAGAAGGAGCACGTTGACCGTTCCCAAGGCTTCTACTTCGCTCTGAGTGGGGACTTCCAATAGATCGCCGAGGTGGGCAACGGTAATGCCTTCATAGTCAAATACATAAAGTGTATTGCGAGATTTGTCCTTGGTCTTTTTACCACCACCGGCAGTCTGCACAGCAGTGATGAACACGCCGCCGATCTCAAATTCGCCCGCGCCGTCGATAATATGCTCTGAGCCTTTGACCACTTCCATATTGTTGTGACCGGGCGCATCGTGGCTGACGGTGACAATATCTGCTTTTAATTTGAGCGCACCATACCCCACCGTCTTATGATCGAACGGGTCGGTGACGACGGTCGCGTAATTGCGTTCTGTCAGTCTAAAACAAGAATGTCCATACCAGGTAATTTCCATGTATCTAGTGCCTCCGGGGAGGTATTATACCCGATGAAAAAACATCATCGGGCACAGGTACCCGATGAAAAACGTCATCGCATAAGTCCTTATCTAAAAACGTGAAGGGCATGGCATTTCTCTGCCATTATCCCAACGTTGTAGACTCTTTTTGAAAGCCGCTCGCCCCATAAAGCTGGGAAAAACTCCCCTGCCGGACAAATTTAGTCTCAAACAAGAATTCCCAGATCTCTGCCAATATCACGCGGATGCCTGTAAGAATCGAGTCACGCATGATCTCCGTATAGCGTCGATCGCGATTGAACAAATAACGAAATA
>JAFLCF010000145.1 GCA_017303735.1 Anaerolineae bacterium | reverse complement strand
TCCGCTTGTGGGACAGCAAATACGCCATCTGTATCTCTCACACAGACAGAGATCCCAACCGCGATTGCGACAGCGACTAAAACTCCCATACTACTGACAGCCACCGCCACAACAGCCCCGACTATCACGCCAACACTTGACCCGATCCGCAGCACACCGCCGACGATTATGCTGCATCGTCCCAACCTGAATTTTGATTCGCTCAGCTTCCTCAAAGACCTACTTGTGATCTTGAAACAAGAAAACATGCAGGTGGTCACATATCGTGATATTTATGCAAACCCCGCCCTAACCGCCACAGAAAAGGGACATTTATTCATCATTTCAATTGACGATATTTATCTGCCATATCCAGTTGACCCAAAAGTGATGGAAATGATCACTGCTATTCGCGAGGCTGGTTTCACTGCTGTTTTGAGTGTGGTGACATTGGGCGATTATGCATACCCAGACACTGTATCACTCCTAAAAGAACTTTCAGATGAAGGTTGGGAAATTGCAACGCACACAAATAACCATGACAACCTTGGAATTATGGAAAGCAAAGCGCCGCGCGCCGTGGGACCGGAGATATCCATTAGTATGGACAAGATCGAAAAAGTGATCGGTATCCGCCCAATTACACTGGTTCTACCGGAAGGACAAATGGTGAATGATGCGGGTCCATTAAAGAAGGCTGGCGTAATTTGGGCGGTCGGAATTAACGGCGGTGTGACATATGACACTCAACGGGAATTGTATTATGTCGGGCGGGAAAGCCCTGTTAAAACTGCTGAACAAACCTTCAAAAATATGAAGGCAAGGTTCGGCTTTTAAGGAAAATAGAAATGAGAAAAGCAATTTCCCTATTCTTTGTTCTTGGGATTTTCCTCTCCGCTTGTGGAACAGTATCCACACAGCCCGCGTCTCCCGCGCAAACAGGGACACCAGCCATAACCCCGACGGCAACTCACACACCCACAGCCACCATCACGCCTCTGCCTACGCTTTTAATAGATGATCAAGAAAGCTACGTTAAAGAATTTCTTGAAGGCAACACGGATTGTCGGCTACCTTGCTGGTGGGGAATTACACCTGGAAAAACTTCATGGCAAGATTCGGAAACTTTATTACGCCATTTAGGAGCAACAATAAAACAATTTCAAAGTGAGACTGGTGGATATAATTATGGGGTGCTACTTCGAGGATTACCAGAACTCGTTTTTAGTTTTTATGATAATGGGGCACCTAATTCAATAGTAGATAAAATTTTTGTAAGTGGTAATAAAGGAGGAGGGCAGGACCAAAGAGAGTTTGAAATTTTTTGGGAATCATATTCCCCAAAGGAAGTTATGACCAAATACGGAATTCCCTCTCGGATATTATTAGATACATTGGGTACATTAGGGAATACTGACATGGGTAAACATGGGTATACAGTATGGATTTTTTATGACTCGTTAGGGTTTATGATACGCTATGATGGTTTTATTGCAGATGAAGATACCTTTAGGTTTTGCTTTAATCTGAATCAAGGGGCAAATGATATTGATCATATTGAGTTAACTTTGCAACATCAAGGTTATGCATTTCCATTAGAGAGTGGTGATAGCATATTGAGCACCTATCCAACACGAGGCATTCCTATTCAAAATGTTGCAAATATCAGTGTTGAAGAATTTCATCAATTATTCACTCAGGTGGAACAACCTTATTGTCTTGAAACACCGCATGACATTTGGCCAACGAGATGATAGAACTACGCACACCGGTTGACCGATGCAAAAGTTGAAGTCCCTACTCAAATCTTTTATGCAAACTCTGCAAGATACCTTCGCCCAGGCTCATACGCCGCTCCCTATATTGAAATGGCAACTGAATTTTGGGAGGCGTATCAGTCCACGCAAAAGATGTACGATGGCTGCGCGGCGGCAATCCAATATGCAGTGGAACACCCGCAGATTCTGACTCCGCTCGGCAGTGATTATCACACGGCTCGCAGAGTCACATTTACATGCCTGCGGATGTGTGCCCGTTTCGATAACAACCCAGGTGACAGTCAGCTTGAAGCTGACTGTCACCTTTTGTAACTTGATATAATCACACTACTTCAACACGGAGGGCACGGGATGTCTCAAGTCTATGACTATGTGATTATTGGAAGCGGTTTTGGGGGAAGTGTCTCCGCCATGCGGTTGACCGAAAAAGGCTATTCTGTTTTAGTCCTCGAAAAAGGCAAACGCTTCGAAGACAAAGATTTCGCCAAATCCAACTGGCAATATTGGAAATATGTTTGGCTTCCGGCTTTACGCGCGCATGGCATTTTGCAAATATCCATTCTCAAAGGCGTGATGGTTCTGCACGGCGCGGGCGTGGGTGGCGGCAGCCTTGGCTACGCCAACGTGCTCGAAGTTCCCACCGATGAAACCTTTGCCACCCCGGCTTGGAGTCAACATATCAAATGGGGGGAGGTGCTTCGTCCGCACTATGAGACTGCTAAGAAAATGCTCGGTGTAGCACGTAACCCCAAACTTTGGAAAGCGGATTTGCTTTTGCAACAAATGGCAGAGGAACGCGGCATGGGTCACACCTTCCGCGCGACAGATGTCGGCTCATACTTCGGGGAAGCTGGAGTGACCGTCCCTGACCCCTACTTCGCTGGAGAAGGTCCCGCCCGCGCGGGCTGTCAACACTGCGGCGGTTGTATGGTGGGATGCAGGCATAACGCCAAGAATACTCTGCCCAAGAATTACTTATATTTTGCAGAAAAACGCGGGGCGAAAGTGGTTGCTGAGGTTGAGGTTACAGACGTAAAACCGTTGATAGTTGACGGTGGACAGTTGATCGCCAACCACCAACCATCAACTGTCAACTACGAAGTGACATATCGCGATTCAACCAAATTATTCAAGCAAACAAACACCGTCCACGCAAAGAATGTCATCTTCTCAGCGGGCGTGATGGGAACCATGAAACTACTCCTCAACCTACGCGACGTGAAGAAGTCACTGCCGAAACTATCCACGAAGTTGGGGACGATGGTGAGGACCAATTCCGAAGGTCTGCTCGGAAGCGTGGCGCGGAAATCGGATATCAATTATTCAGAAGGCGTTGCGATTTCATCCATCTACAACCACGACGAGATCACTCGCATCGAACCTGTGCGCTATCCCGATGGCTCGTCGCTCATGCGTTTTCTCGCAGCGCCACTGATTGATAAAAATTTCAGCATTCCACGCCGCTTGCTTAATTTCTTTGGCTGGGCACTCACCCATCCCATTGACTTTGGTAAGGCGCTCTTCCTGCCGGGCTGGGCGCACAATGTGACGATTTTATTGGTCATGCAACATGCGGATAATCGCATGCGCTTCAAGATCGGCAAAAGTATCTTCACGCTTTTCCGCACCGGCATGGTGGCAGAGGAAGAACCCGGCTACACAATCAACGCGCAAGTAGAAGGCTCGCACGAAGTGACCAAGGAATTTGCCAAACGCACCAACGGCGTGGCACTTGGCTCCATTGGCGAAAATCTGCTCAACCTGCCCACCACCGCGCACATCCTCGGCGGCGCACCGATTGGCAAAAATGCGGATGAAGGGTTAATTGACGAAAATTTTGAAATTCATAATTACGGCGGCTTGTATGTGATCGATGGCTCGGTCATGCCTGCCAACCCCGGCGTGAACCCATCGCTGACGATCACAGCATTGGCAGAATATGCCATGAGCAAAATAAACCCAAAATAGTTTCAAGAAATAGCGGAGGAAATATGACTACTCAGATCAACCTAGAACCTGTACAAAAAAAGAAGACGAATAAAGTAGTATTGGTTTTTTTGATCTTTCTCGTACTCTGTGCGGGAACATGCCTCATCTTTTTGATCATTCGCCAAAGAAACAGCCGCATAATGCAAGCAAATCAACTGGCTCTTCAAGGGAGGTGTCCAGAAGCAATTCCGATACTTAATGAAGCCATAGCCGAAAACCCAAACGCTGTGAATGCCTACCAGATACGCGTAGAATGCTATCTCAGTTTTCAATCTAATGTTTTTACCGAAGCGCAAGGATACTTAATTGCAGCATTAGAAGACACAAATAAAATTCTAGAATTACAACCACAAGATGCTGGTTATTATGCAAAAAGAGATTACATTTTGCGCGAACTTGCAAACTTGGAACAGTATTCTGCAAACAAGTTTGCAATCTATGATCTCGCAAATCAGGATGCCAGTAGGTCAATTGAATTGGGAGCACCTACTTCATCATATGTTTATCGCCACTATGCCCGCAACCTAATTGAAGGTAATCACTGTCAGGAAGGTTTGGAAGAAACTCAAAAATTAATCCAACAATTTGGAACACAAAATGCAGATTATGGTCAATACTACAGTGTCTATCTCACTGAATCCTTTATCTGTCTTGGCGAATTGGATAAAGCGCTTGAAAGCGCTCAATCAATTACTTGTGATGACCCGGTTTCTACATGTAAGTCTGGTCTGTTAGCAGAGATCTATTTACAATCTGGAGATTATGAAAATGCTCTGAACACGATTAACTACATGATTAACTGGCAACCTGTGGGCGGCGGCTGGCGGTATTTCATACGTGCATTAATCTACTATGAACAGGGGCAAAATGATCTTGCCCAACAAGACCTAGCAACCGGAGATGCCTATTCATGGTATGGAACCGGTGTGGATGAATATGTAATGGCACAACTATCATTTGAAAAAGGCGATGAAGCTGGCGGCATATATCATCTTCAAGCAGCTGAGCAGATGTTCGATATCAATTACAGTGTCTTAAAACAAGAAACGCTCAACCAGTTAAAAAAACTTGGCGCAAAACCAATTCCACAAGAAATCAACTTACCTTTCAGTATTCCGTCTTTACCATAAAACATATACCTAGAACAGCATTGGCTGAAAAGGTTCACTTGGCAAATCAATGTCGTCCCATGGAAGTGGGGCGATTTTGATTCGGGAAGAAATTTGCTGATGGAATTCTTTCGCGATGAACGGAGCCAGATAATTATCAGGCGAATGGCAAAAGACAAACGCCTCCAGCTTTGCCGATAACTGGTCGGTGATTCTGGGAGTCCATTCATCCATCCAAGGCTGGTTGTGACTCATTTCAGGGTGACCGATGAAGCGCAGAAAGGTAAAGTCTGCGGTCACTTCTTCGAAGACGGGCACATTCGGTTTACGTTCGCGCGCCTCAAGCAAACTTTCATAAGCACTGCCTTTGATGCTTTCGTCGCCTGCTAAATCTCTTATCGGGCGTGTATCAATGACAACACGCGCCATGTTATGGTCAGATAGTAATTTGTTGAGTGCGTTACGATGCTCATCTTCGAACCAGTCGAGGTGACGGACTTCCACACCGAGGCGGATGTCTTTGGGGAAAGCGGACAAAAAAGTGGCAAGGTCAGGCATCAGCTTGGGCGAATAGCTTGGGGGCAGCTGTAGGAACATCGGTCCAAGTTTTGAGGCGAGCGGGCGCATGGTATCCACAAATCCGATGGCGCGTTCGATGTAATCCTTGAGAGTCCCGTTGTGACTGATGGCTTTAGGAATTTTGAGGCAGAAGCGGAAATCATCCGGCGTTTGTTCGATCCATGATGCGATGTTCTTGAGTGCAGGCACGGCATAGAAGGTGGTATTGCCTTCGATGGTGGTTAAGCGGCGGGCATACTCGCGCAAAAAATCGGATGACTTGGTATCTTTGGGGTAGAAATTTCCCACCCAACCTTTAAATGACCAAACGGGACAACCAAGATAAAGTGTCATATCAGTATTATAGCGAATAGTATAAAAGTACTATCGTTTATTGACTTGATTATTTTCTAAGATAGTTGTATATTCCTATTGAAATAAGACTATTTTTATCCAATTTCAAAAAACTTATTCGTTTTATGGCAAGAACACGTTTTTTGCAGCATTTTATTAATAGAATCGCGAAAGGTGCCAGCCCGTGTTCAAAGATCGAAAGTTTCTACATTTGCTGGAAGCAGCGCCAGATGCAATGGTCATCGTAGATGGAAAGGGATGCATTGCACTGGTCAATTCGCAGTTCGAGAAAATGTTCGGATGGTCTCGAAGCGAAGTTCAAGGGCGGCCGATCGAGATGCTTATCCCTGAACGTTATCATCAAAAACATGAACGTCATCGCAGTGGGTATTTCTCAGATATGCGTGTGCGACCCATGGGCGGCAGTTTGGAATTATTTGGCAGCAGGCGGGATGGGAATGAAATTCCGGTTGAGATCAGTTTAAGCCCATTGGAAACGGACGAAGGAACCTTTGCCATTGCCGCCATCCGCGACCTGACCGAACGTCAACATGCAGAGAAGAAATTCCGCGGATTGTTGGAAGCCGCTCCTGATGCGATCATTGTAGTGAATCGCGAAGGCATCATCCAGATCGTCAATACACAGACAGAGAAAATGTTTGGCTACGACCGAAGTGAGATCGTGGGACAGCCCATTGAAACATTGGTGCCAAAACGTTTTCGCAAAAAGCACACAGGGCATCGCGAGGGATATTATGCAGATGCCCCTGTACGCCCCATGGGGGTTGGGTTGGAATTATTCGGTTTGAGAAAGAATCAAAGTGAATTCCCTGTGGAGATCAGCCTAAGTCCGCTGGAAGTGGATGGAGGGTTGCTTGTCAGCGCAGTGGTCAGGGATGTAACTTATCGCAAAAAGAATGAAGATGACATCAAGAAACTAAATAACGACCTAAAACAACATGCTGCCCAACTGGAGGCGGCAAACAAGGAACTGGAATCATTTAGTTATTCAGTGTCGCATGACTTGCGTGCGCCGTTACGAAGTATTGACGGCTTCAGCCAGGCGCTTTTGGAAGATTATGGTCAGACCTTGCCGCCCACTGGGCGCAATTATCTGGAACGTGTACGAGCAGCGGCACAGCGAATGGCAGTCTTGATCGATGACCTGCTTGCACTTTCACGAGTGACCCGCACTCCCCTTAAGCCCCGCTTCATCAACCTGAGCGGAATTGCAGGCGAGATCGCCAACATCTTGCGTGAGAACGAGCCGCAGCGAGATGTAAAGTTCACCATTATGCCAGACTTGATGGTGGAAGGAGATCCGCGTTTGATACGCATCGTATTCGAGAACCTGTTGGGCAACGCATGGAAATTCACGTCGAAGCGGGAACACGCGTTCATCGAATTCGGTCAAAAGGAACGGACAAAGGAGCGCACGTTCTATGTGCGCGACAACGGATCTGGTTTCAACATGGCATACGCCGATAAATTATTTGGCGTTTTTCAACGCCTGCATTCGGAAAGCGAATATCCCGGCACCGGGATCGGACTGGCAACTGTCCATCGCATCATCACCATTCACGGGGGACGCATCTGGGCGGAAAGCAAAGAAGGCAGCGGTGCGACTTTCTACTTTACGATAAACGGAGTTAATCGTGACCCATAAAATGATCCTACTGGTTGAAGACAATCCCGACGATGAAGCCCTGACCATCCGTGCGCTCAATAAGAACAAGATCGCCAATAACCTTTCGGTAGTTCGAGATGGTGTAGAGGCATTGGATTTCCTTTTTTGTACCGGATCATATGCCGAACGTGATCCAAACAATCTGCCTGAAGTGATCCTACTCGATCTAAAACTCCCCAAGTTGGACGGGTTGGAAGTATTGCGCCGGATCCGTGAAGATAAACGTACTCAATTGTTACCCGTTGTGATCCTGACCTCTTCGGTCGAGGAGCAGGATTTGATCAAAAGCTACAGCCTGGGTGCAAATTCCTACATCCGCAAGCCGGTGGATTTCAGCCAATTCGTAGAGGCTGTTCACCAACTGGGTATGTACTGGCTTGTGCTCAACGAGCCTCCTCCCCTTTAATGTTCCAATGACAAAGAAATTAAATATCCTCATCATCGAAGATACCGAGGATGATCTGCTCTTATTACTGCGCGAACTTGAAAAAAACGGCTATCAAGTTGAATACCAACGCATTGAAACCGATTCAGAACTACAAACTGCTCTCGAAAATAGCCAACTAGACCTAATTCTTTGCGATTATTCTCTGCCGCACTTGCAAGCAACGCAAGCATTGAAAATCTTAAATGAAAGCGGCAGAGACCTGCCATTCATCATCGTATCTGGCACGATCGGGGAAGAAACTGCAGTCGAAGCCTTAAAAGCAGGCGCCCATGATTTCATCGTCAAGGGAAATTATGCGCGGCTGAGTCCGGCAATTGAACGCGAATTACGCGAAGCCAAGTCACGCCATGAGCGCCAGGCTGCCATTGAGGCACTGCAAAACAGTGAAAAACATTACCGCATGCTGTTCGAAGCCAACCCGCATCCCATGTGGGTATATGATATTGAGAGTCTGCAATTTCTGGCAGTCAATGAAGCCGCAATACTCCACTACGGATATAGTCTCGACGAATTTCTTAGCATGACCATCAAAGACATTCGTCCTCCCGAAGATGTGCCTAACTTATTGGAACATATCGAGAGCCTGGGAGGGAACGATCAGATCGTCAGCCAATGGCGTCATCGAAAAAAGGATGGAACGATAATCCATGTCGAGATCACTTCCCATACCATTCAATGGCTCGAACGACCCGCACGGTTGGTCTTGGCACACGACATCACCGAACGATTACAAACCGAATCGTCCCTTGAACAAAGAGACAGGGAGCTCGAATTACGAAACATTGAATTGATGCGCCTATACCGGGCTTCCGAAGCGCTGCTAACCGGCGCGCTGGATGAACTCTCCGAACTTGCACAAACCATCGTCGATACTGTTTTGCAGGAATTCGAGCAATCCAATTGCAGCCTTTTTCTTCTCAATCAGGAAACCGGCGATCTGGACCGTGTCGCAGTCGCAGGACCGTACGCAGAGGAAGTGCGTAACGCCGTCCTGAATATCAATAAGCCTGGCTTGGTGGCAAAAGCATTGCGAACATCCCAAATTATCAACGCGCCGAATGTGCTGATAGAAGAAGGATACATTCCCAGTTGGGGGGCAGCGCGTTCAGAATTGGTCATCCCCTTAAAAATTGGCAATCATATGATCGGCGCATTGGATGTGCAAAGTATTAAGCGGAATGCCTTCCACGAAGACGACGAACGGTTGATGTCCATCTTTGCGAATCGCGCCGCGCTCGGGCTTGAGCGAACACGTCTGCATGAGCAAACGCTGAAACAGGTGGAACGCCTCGGCGCGTTGCGCATGATCGACCTGGCGATCAGCAATAGCCTTGACCTGCGCATTTCGATCAACGTCTTGCTTGAACAAGCTATTAAACAACTGGGGGTGGATGCCGCCTCTGTCCTGCTTCTAAAACCGGAAATCGGACGCCTCGAATACGTCATGGGGCGTGGATTCCGCACTCGCGAGATCGAGTCATCCAGCCTGCGCCTGGGGGATGGGGTCGCAGGCAAAATCGCACTTGAACGGCGCATCATGTCGTTTGACGATGTTCAAACTCCATTATGGGGGATGCAGTTCACCCGTAAAAAACTAATTGCAGATGAAAATTTCATGGCGTACTATGGTGTGCCCCTCATCGCCCGCGGTGAAGTGAAAGGTGTTTTGGAGGTCTTCCACTGTGCCGTGCTAAAACCGGATATGGAATGGTTAAACTTCCTGGAAAGTCTAGGTCAGCAAACCGCCATTGCCGTCGATAATGCCTTGCTGGTACAGGGGATGCAACGCTCGAATACCAATCTCATCCTTGCTTACGAAGCGACCATTGAAGGTTGGTCTCATGCACTCGACCTTCGAGACAAAGAAACCGAGGGGCACACCCAGCGCGTAACCGACATCACCCTGAAATTGGCGCATGTCCTGAAGGTTGAAGAAGAACAAATCCCCCACATTCGCCGGGGAGCATTGCTCCACGACATTGGCAAAATGGGCGTACCCGACCATATCCTCCTCAAGGAAGGTCCACTCACCGATGTGGAGTGGGAGATCATGCGTCAGCATCCACAGTTCGCATATGACCTGCTTAGCCCAATTTACTACCTGAAAGAAGCGCTGGACATCCCTTATTGTCACCACGAAAAATGGGATGGAACAGGCTACCCGCGCGGGCTATCTGGCAAGCGCATCACATTCGCAGCCCGCATCTTCGCCATTGCAGATGTCTGGGATGCCATCACCAGTGACCGCCCATACCGTAAAAAATGGACGAAGAAAAAAGCCATTAAATACATCCGCGATCAAAGCGGCAGGCAGTTTGAACCTGCCATTGTGGATATCTTCCTAAATGAACTCATAAAACCAGGCAAAAACCGATGACCCTGGAAAACGCCATATTATGAAGAACGCCACTTGAAATCGATCGCCTTGTCTACGCATGGGCGTACGGGAGTGAAGCGCTGGCTGATGGGTTCCGTGGCAGACAAGGTCGTCCATCACGCGCATATCCCAGTGATGCTCATCCACCCGAACTAGACATTCCTGATCCAACCAAGAGTAAAATAAAATTCCGAAGCGATATGCTTCGGAATTTTATTTGGGAACACATCCGTAGTTTTATAGTTTGAATATGAAGGAGAAGTGACATGTCTGTAAAGGTATCCGTTTACATCGCTGTCAGCCTCGACGGTTTCATAGCACGCAAAGATGGCGGGTTGGACTGGCTGCCCGCCCCAACCGAGGGCGGCGAAGATTTTGGCTATGCCGATTTCATGTCCACAGTGGATTGCGTTGTGATAGGTCGCAACACTTTCGAAAAAGTGCTCACCTTCGGCGGCTGGCATTACGACAAAAAGGTGATCGTGCTCACCAGCCGGGATTTGACAATCCCTCCGGAACTTACCGGCAAAGTGGAAGCGCTTCATTTATCTCCGCGGGAGCTGGTTCGCGAATTTGAACGTCGCGGCATCCGACACGTGTATCTCGACGGGGGTGTGACCATTCAACGCTTTATCCAGGAGAGGTTGGTGAATGAATTAACTCTCACCACAATACCCATTCTGATCGGCGAAGGTCTGCCGCTTTTTGGGGCGTTGAAAAAGGATGTGCGACTGGAATTAATCCACGCAACTTCTTTTATAAATGGCTTCGTTCAGACAAAATACAAACTCTCAACGCGGGAGAAGTTTCAGACCGGGTCGTAATGCAAAGCCACCGCGTTGCGGGTTTTCTTGGCTTTGTATAGCGCCATATCCGAACTTTTGAAAATATTGTCCACGTTTTCGCAAAAAGCGGAATTGCCCAC